>QQUB01000201.1 GCA_008501835.1 Bacteroidota bacterium | reverse complement strand
ATCATATTTTTTTCCATTAGGCGTTTTAAAAGTCCAGGTAGTAATCCTGTTTTTCTTGGGAAGCCTCATATCATCATAAAAAAGATGTGTTCGTTCATAGTCAACATCATCTTTGGAGGCACTAACTCTATAAGCCGTCCAGACTGGCTGATTCCTGCTTAATGAATACCCCGTCACATAACCATGATTTACCAATATCATGACCTGACGATCCTGATCTATATTTTCTGGTCTTCCTTTAAAGCAAAACAGATCAATTAAATGAGACAAATGTTTTGAGGATTCATTAATGATTGAATTATCCATCTTGATTTTTTATAGTAAAAATTTAAAAGCCCTTTCAAACGATCCAAAAGCCCAAAAGAGTTATTGCCTAAACCTAATTAACCATTCACTAAAAACTTTAGCCTCCAGTCTTAAAAGACTTAGAAGGAGAGAAAATTTCAACTTAATAAAAACAGGAAATTTGCTTTCATGACTTTGGTTTTCCAAACACGGAGAATGTTTCAAATTAGGTTATACGAACACTTAATTTTTGAATACTTCAAATTAAGCTTCATCTGCAATATAATGCAAAGGTGTCAAATCGCAAAATTTTATATCAAAAAATCAATAAATGTCAAAAAAAACCTTCATAAATTACATTGAAATTGAGTTACTATCCACTACCCATCGTTTTCGGAATTCGCTTCGACCCTTCTTCTTAAATTAAGTAATTACATGAAATTACCTACTTTTCCCCATTCACATCCTCTTCGAAAAAACAGCTATACTAACCAAAGGTATCACCAACCCTGCCCTCAATCCCATATAAATATAGGGAATCAAAAGAATCATTATTTCCAACCCAACACCTTTGGAAAGTTCATTTGGATTCATGGTAATCATCGGTTCTGGAAATCCAATTAAAATTAATTCCAACAAAACACCGATAAAGTATATTCCCGCTACCAACCAGTTTAAATCAGGATTCTTCCATTGATATCTCAGGAAAACAATTAATACGAACAGGCCTGAGTATAAACAAAACTGGGCTTGAGGCACTTCAGTGAAATTCTTTATGCCATCCAAAAGGATAATGGCAGCCATGATCAGGTTGCCAACGAAGGTTGTTTTGATGGCTGCCACTCTTTTCTCGAAAAGGTATTCAGTGACCTTTTTACTTTGTTTTTTCATTTCGAGATTTTTTGGTTGAGAATAGCACATAAATAACTCTAGTTCATTAAGAAACCAAAGTAAAAAGGGCATAAAACCTGGCTTTATCGACGAACAATTCAAATATAGGTTTCCTCATTATTCAAAAAAGGAAATATTCTCATATTTTTGGAAAAAACCATAAAAATGAAAACACTTAGCGTTTTATCCACTATTATTTTCTTCCTTTACCTGTCAAGTCTTTCACTTACTGCTCAAACCGCATCTTTAACAGATAAAATTTACTTTCTCAATTTATTCGTTGATACAGAGCATGACAGCTGGGATTCAGATGAAATTGAGGCTTTTTTTGAAAAATTTGAAGAAAGTCTGATATGGATCGAGGATCAGGCTTATACTTACAGTAAAGAAGTTGCATTTGATAATGATTACTTCTTTTTCGACAATCAGGAAACCGTTTATCTGGAAGAAGTGGAAAGAGGGTATGGTGCTATTCAACTAATTCAGGATGTACTTTATGACAGAGGATATAATAGCCTGGAACACTTCCTGGATCGCAACAGGTTTGAAGAACCACTCTCCAAATTAAAAATCATCCTGTTTGTAAAAAGTAAGGGCAGAAGCCACGCCAATAATCATCTGAGAATTGAGAATGTAGATATTGCCATTGTATATTACCAACGAAGAAGTGGGACTCCAACGGATAAATACGTAATGGCTCATGAAATTTTACATCTTTTTGGAGCGTGGGATCTATATTATGGAAAACGCCAGACAAAAGCTACGGCAGCAAAAGCCAAAGAACTTTTCCCCAAATCCATTATGATTGGCCATTACTCCCCCAGATCTTCAATGGAAGTTGATGAACTAACTGCCTGGCTAATAGGTTGGACAGAAAAGCATCATCCTGAATACAGCCAATTCAATCCAAGAACAAATGGCGCCAAAGCAGCTTTTGAGAACCGAGAAAAAGAACCCACCTCAATAAAATTCAATCTCGGGAAAAAGAAAAAAAATGAATAGCTATAAAACCATATAGTTCGCAAAACATTTTCAAAACTATATACTTATGTGATTAAAAAAAACCTATTTCGTTTTCTGAATCATCCTTGTCAAATTTGCTTTTCCAGTTCAAACTCGTCATTTTTGAAAATCTTTACTATAACACCTGAATATTCATCAATTATGAAAACCTTCAATCTGATCTTCGTTTTTCTATTGCTAAATTTTTCCACTCTATTTGCGCAGGAGGAAATATTTTTTCAACAGGAGATTTTCTTCGAAAGTGCCCGCGCCGACTTAAAGCAGGATGCAAAGCATTTATTAGACAAACTTGCTGACAATATTACCAACTATGGCGACTACGCTATTCAAGTAGCAGCTAATACAGATAGCCGTGGTACTAAAACATACAATAAAACACTGGCATCAAAAAGAGCTCACGCCGTGATAAATTACCTTACCACAAAAGGAATCTCAACCGATGACCTGGTAATTGAATCTCATGGAGAACAGTTTGCCGGCAACGACCTTAATTCCCCTGAGATGATGCAAAGAAATCGCCGGGTTGATATTGAAGTAATTGGATGGAACTGGCAGAATCTGACAGACTTAAAGGATAGTCTCAGTAATCCGATGATTCAAAAATTCCAGATAGCTGCTCAAATGGACAAATTGCTCGACGGTAATAAGGGTGGTAAATATCTAATCCCTGCCAATGTTTTTGTAGACAAAAACGGAAACCCTGTTACCGATTTAATAGATATCCAACTGGTGGAATGTTTTACTCTGGGAGATATGATCAGTATGAACCTGCATACCCTGTCTGATGGAGAAATTCTCCAAACCGGTGGCATGTTCAAGCTCACAGCAACCTCGAATGGACAAGCTGTTTATCTCAAAAAAGACGCTAACATCAGCGTCTCTATTCCTACAGATATTTACCGTCCTAATATGACCCTTTTCTATGGTGCCGGCCATGGCGACAATGACCTAAACTGGCAAAACACCCAAACACCGGTTTCTTCAAAACTACCTCAATTGAGGCTTGCCAAAGCACCAAAAGCACCCCGCAAGGTCACTTTTGAGGCAGATTCAGTAAAAGTGACTCCGGAAGAAATTGAAGAATTGGCCAATTTAAAAAAACCCAAACAACCGCAGAATAAACCCTATCCACCTAACGAACCTAAATATGAATTGATCGAATACAACCCAAGAGGTATGGAAAAGATTTTCCTCTCCAAAAAGGAAATCCAGACCAGGACCGTGGCCAAAAGAGAAGCCAAAAGGTTACAATACGAAAAGAAACTGGCTCGGTATGAGGAGCGTAAGGAAGTTTATGACGCGCAAATGAACATCTACAAATCTGAACAGGCCTCCTACGAACTGGCCAAAGCTGCCATTATTGATGAAAACGGCTACCTAGTACCCAAATCGGATGCCTATCTGAAATTGCAACGAGTATACGACCTCGCCTATAAACAGGCAATGGCAAAATACAAAAAGGACAGCACCGCTTATGCCATCTACAAAAAGCGTAAAACGGAACAATATGAAGCGCAAATGGAAGCCTTAGGGGAAACAGACCTGGAGACAGCTCATAGGTATTTCACGCAAATCAACCAACTGGGTTGGGCTAATATCGATCGTTTTTTAAAATTATACCCAACAACATTAATGGTTGCCCGTGAATCCATTCCGTCGAATTCGGGTAACGCAAAAGTGTACCTGATGTTTCCGGAAAGGGATATTATTATTCCGATGAACTACTACCCAGGTTATGGATATGGCACCCCCGGAATACCTACTAATGAAAAAGCTAAAATTTTTGCGTACAAAGTGGCTGATAGAAAAACTCATATTGCCACCCAGGAATTCGTAACGACTGAGGATATGGTAGTAAGCCTGGATTTCAAACCCGGAAGATTGCGAGATCTTCGAATGGCTTTGGAATCACTTTAAACAGTTATTGAAAAGAAAAAATCTGCCGATACCGTGGCTTCCAATGTTCATTATCATCAGATCGCTCAATGATCCGCAACACCTTTCCATTTTCCATGGGTGACCAGTATTGACGGGAATAGAACTGTTTGCCTTTATAGGTAAATGTTTTGGAAAAATATAGCTGCCCGTCGATCTCTTCACTGTCCCAGGTTTGGGCATTCAGGTCATCAACATAGAACAATTTCCAGCGTTTGGTTTCATTATCAAATGCTCTCATGACCTTGGCGGAAACAAATTCTCCTTCGCCAATGAAGATGGTCCAATCCTCGAGGAAGGCATTCATGTTTTCCAGTTTTTCAACGACGAAAATGTCTTTCTCGACAATAGTATCGCCATTGTAAATGGTCAGTTCAGACTGCCAGGTACCTTGGGCCCAAAAGTCAAAAAAGTCGGTGGATTGTTGTGCGAAAGAGAGGTTAATAATAAATAGAAGGAAAATGACAGTAGGTGCTCTTTTCAAGAAAATCATAGCAATTTTTTTTTCGGGTGATTATGAGATTGTCAATCAATTTACGAAAAAATTGGCTAATCTTGAATAAGCTTCTTAGGCAAACAGCTACAATTTCCTCCACATGATTAAAGTATTGATAAACCCCAGTTCTTTGTGATTAAAAGCTTCGGGCACTTCGCCGATAATTTCAAAACCCAGTTTTTGCCAAAGCTTTACCGCTCTTTCATTGCGTTTTACTACAATGTTGAACTGCATAGCTTTGTACCCAAGATTTTTGGCTTCAACGAGGGAATACTCTCCCATCGTACGGCCAATACCCTTGCCAAATTCTGAAGGGTCAGTCATGTAGGAAGCATTGGCGACATGAGATCCAAGGTCGTCGAAATTATCCTTGATGACAAAGGTTCCGATTATCCTGTCTTTAATGGTAGCAACATATGTGTGTTTACCCTCGCCACACCAAAAATTGAGCATTTTTTCTCTTGAAGAATTCGGATCAAACACATAGGTGTCTCCACCGGCAATCACCTGCCGGATGATTTGCCAGATTTGATCGTAATCTTCTGTTTTGGCTTTTCTTATGTTAATTGATGAATTCATTTAATAAAATTTAACCGCTACGGACGCAAAGAATGCGCAAAGTTCGCAAAGTATACTATCAAAACCAGGAACACCTTACTATTGAGTTTAACCTATCTCAATTATTCCCAGTACAGCTCCTGGTTTATTATCAGGCTCCCGGAACACAAAACCATCCCGCTTTATTTCATTCTCTCTGCCTTCATAGCGATGTTCGACTCTTTTCAGTTTGGAAAGATCAAAAACGATGGCCACATCAAGGCGTACAGGTTTCTTACCATCGGAAACCGGCCAGAAATAAAAGGGTTCTATGAAATGCTCAAAATAGACATCTTGTTCTTCTACTTTGAAATCAATAGCAAAAAAATCGATGGACAAGTTATCGATATTTTCGTACCGATCTCCTTTCCTGTTTGGGTCGTAGCGGTCATGGCCAATTTCCTGGATAATTTCTATCAATTCAGACCTTGACTTTCCCGGATGCTCCTCCGAACTTAAAGTCCTAACAGCCACATTTTTTCCTAAAAAGTGTTTTTTGAAACAAACATCAATTTGCGCTCCGATGCTTTGGAAGTCAGGCCGGTTGTCCCAATAGACTTTGGGAATTTGGATATTGTACCAGGGCGTGCCGGCATAATCCATCTTTTCGGAAGGGTCTTCGAAAGTCTTGAGCTTATATTCAGGAACGGTTACCCGGAAAACAGGAATTGACATTAAATCATGATTTTAACCGCAATTGGAACGAAGTGACATCCCGAGCGAGATTTTTAATCGAGTGTACACGTAGTGTCGGGAGGCGACAAGAATACGCAAAGTTTGAAAAGAAAGTGTTCTGGCAGCAACTGATAACCTGTAACCATCTATTGATAAATTTCAAGAAATTGCTCTCTGGTCATTTTATATTGATTGACCTCCTGCTCAAAATTGATCGATCCGGGAACAGTGACATATTTTTTCACAAATTCAAATCCCACTTTAGGAATGGTTTTATTCGGAGCGGGATTTAAAGCATAGGGCTCACAGTACAAAACTTTCAGCTTCAGGTTCTCGAAGAAGAAGGGTATGGATTTTTTGACAAGTGCTGTTCCAATACCTCTTTGACGATTACCGGATTGCCAGAGGTGCAGGTGCATTCTACCTGATTCCCCAAAATCGAAAGGATTGACATTGCTGTGACCAATGGGCTTTCCATCCAATAGCCAAACCAAACCATAGGACATTTTTTCAGCATGAGGCAGGCTGACCTGATGATTCAAAGCCTGGGTCAGTTGTTCCCTGGAAGGTAGTTTTTTGAGGTCAACACCCATGCCCGTCAGATGTTCGTCTGTTGATTCAAACCAATAATTCACCAGCGGTTTGATATCGGCAGGGGTAATCTCCCGAACTGATAATGATTCCATATTCATATCTCTTTCCATTCACCGTTTTCGAGGGTTTCCAACTTACCCGGTTCCGGTTTTCCAAAAGCTTGGCCTTTGACTCTTACCGGGTTGATCCAGTCAGGCAAACACCCTTCCAATGGATCTGGAACAGTATTCCAATCAACCCGTTCAACCCCGTATTGTTTTTGGGCATATTCATAAGTCAATTCCAGGTTCCTGAAGGTTTTTTCCCAATCGGAAGAACCATCCTCATGATTAATATATCCAAATAAATATACTTCCTGACCTGAGGTAGAATAGACCATTAACCTCAAAGTAGATTCATTGTCTTTGAAAACGTCGGCAACTTTTCGCATGTGATCTGGTTAACTCATTTTCTTATAACTCAGAAAGGTTTTTCAGGCAGGGAGTATTCATCAAATTTTCTAAACAAATATACAGATTTTACAGGAGAGAATGACCCGGTATTGTTGTCAAAATTTCAAGGATTTTTCAAAGTTGCTTTTCCATAACTACTGTTGCATGACCTTTATATTCAACTGTATCTATTTTCACCCAACCGTGTTTGCGATACAGGTCCTGGGCCGTAAAGGTATAGAGGTAAATCTTCTCCAATCCCAACTCCAAAGCTCTCTGTTCTATATGCTCTAGTACCAAACTCCCCAGTCCCCTTCCACGAAAAGATTCAAGGGTATACAGGGCCGCTATCCAGGGTCTGTATTGTTTTAAATTTTCATGGAAGTTAAAAATATTCACAGTATTCCAAAGCCCCCCGGCAGCAACGACCTCCCCATTGATCGACAATTTCAAATGGAATATGATGTCCTGATTCGGGTGGGTAGAAAGTCGTTGAATATTTATTTCGGCAGGGGTACCCCATTCCTCCTCGTACCATCTGGCAATTTGAGCAATTTGCTCCTTGTCCGACGGGGCCAGCAGGGTTATGGTAATCAATTTTTCCATTTACTGAACTACTTCAGTTTTTCATTAAAAAAGGCAATGGTACGTTCCCAGGCCAAATCTGCTGCAGCTTTATCAAACCTTGGCGTGGTATTATTGTGAAAACCATGATTCACATCTGGGTAAAAATGGGCAATGTAATCTTTTTCATTAGCTCTCAATGCTTCTTCATAAGCTGGCCACCCCTCATTAACCCTTTTGTCCAGACCGGCATATTGAAGCATCAATGGAGCTTTGATTTTAGGAACGTCTTCAACTGCAGGTTGTCGCCCGTAAAAAGGAACAGCCGCGGCAAGATCCTCTAGTTTCACGGCCATCATATTGGATATCCAGCCACCGAAACAAAAGCCGACTACGCCAATCTTGCCCGAGCAACCTTCGTGAGATTTTAAATACTCAAAAGCTGCAATAAAATCTTCCAGCATCTCATTCCTGTCCCGCTGTCTTTGCAAAGTTCTGCCATCATCATCATTGCCGGGGTAACCTCCCAGAGGAGTCAGGGCATCAGGAGCGAGAGAAATGAATCCCGCCATTGCAGCCCTTCTTCCTACATCTTCAATATAAGGGTTGAGGCCTCGGTTTTCATGAACGACAACGATACCAGGTAGTTTACCCTTAGCATCAGCTGGTTTTGACAAAAGGCCTTTAATGCTTCCACCGCCCTTGGGAGAGTCATAGGTAATATATTTTGAATCCAGATTTGGATCATAAGGACTGACGGTTTGCGTGCTCTTATAATCCGGCAGCATGAAACCGAGCAGAGAGGATACGGTTACTCCTCCAACTGCATACATAGACAGTTTTTCAACAAACTGTCTTCTTTCGATCTTGTTATGTGCATAATCATCATAAAGATCAAATACTTCCTGTTTGATGTCTTCCTTTTTTAATTTCTTCATAAGTGTTCAATTTTGTCCTTTAAAGATAAGCGATAAGTTTCCAGAATGCAATGATTATTGAATTCTCTTCGACAAGGAAAAGCAAAACATTGAATAACTCCTGCTTACTGGTACTGCTGACTGAAGACTGTAGCCCAACTCACTCAATCATCTTCATCACCTCAGTTCCCGCGAGCAAAAAGGCCCCAACCCCATAAACCTCCGTCATATCTTCGGTGACATTTTTAGGGTTTTCTCCAATTGGTTGAACCCATCCCAATTTGCCATCGGCAAAAACCGCACTTACCAAAGCTTTCCATGCTTTCTCTACCTGAGGAGTGTATTTTTCTTTGTCTATCAATCCTGCGTTGATCCCATAGGCCAGGGCATGGCAGAAGAATCCGCTGGAACTGGTCTCCGGACGAGGAAAATTCTCCGGATCAAGCATACTGGCATGCCAAAAGCCTGAGTCACCCTGGCAATTGGCCACTTTTTGAGCCATTTCCACAAAGAGTGTTTCGTAAAACGGTCTGTACTTGCTGTCTTTTGGCAAATCTTTGAGAATGGAAACAAGTCCGCCCATCACCCAGCCGTTGCCGCGTCCCCAGAAAACTTTCTCTCCGTTAGCCTCCAGTTGTTTATCCGGAAAATAACGGTGATCTCTGAAAAACAGGTGCTCTTCATTATCGTAAAGAAAATCATAGGTGGCCATGAACTCCCCATGCATGAAATCGATATATGCTTCATTTCCGGTAATTTCAGCCAATTTCACATACACCGGAGGTGCCATAAACAATGCATCGCACCAGGACCAACGCTCCAATGTCTGAGCATCGTAATAATCTAAAAGCAATGTGCCTTTTGAAGGGTGATTCATTACATAATCCAGCCTCGCCTTTGTCGGTCCCAGAATTCTATAACTGTTTTTGTCTGCAGCTTTAAGTTCATACATTTCCAGATACATCTGATTGACAACTACGTCATCAGCATGGTACATCCTTTTGTGAGGTTGCCAGCCATACCGCCAGCCAATATCGGATAGCCAGTTTACATATTTTTCATCAGGAGCAATTTTTGCCCACTCCATCATACCTTTGTAAAGGGCTCCATTGGTCCAGTCCAGTTGATGATGTTTTACGGAATGGAAATTGTCGATCTGCCAATTGGCCACTGCTGCCATGACTTCAGTGACTGCCTTGTTTGATAATTCCCCGGAAAACCTTTTAGCCACTTTATCCCCCTTGATAGCTGTTTTGTATTTGGTGTAATGTTCATAATGATCAATCTGCATCCACAGTACTCTGGGGGAGATATTTTCCGGTGCATGTCTAACTACCACCGGACGGACATTATCTTTCAGGGACTTATAAGTAACAGGCGTCCCATCAAATACACCTTCTTTTTCGAGCAATTCCCATTTTTCAATCTCAAAACGGTCTTTTACCGGGCTGGAGAGATAAACGATTTTCGGATTTTGATGGTCCAGTGTTATGCCGCCTGAATAATGCGGTTCAGGATCTCTTTTGTGTTTGACTCTATCAAATCGAGGAAAGGCATTTCCTGCACGGGTGATCTGAGTATTTTGCCATTCGTCCCCAGTCCAGAATCCATAATGGTAATAATGGTTAGTCTCTTCCGGCAAGGTTGTATACACAATTACCGGGTGATCTTGTTCATTCACAGCTACATCCCATATCCAGGACCGCTTATTGGCCTCAACGCCATCGTAAGCTTTTGGTACTTTACCCTGATCCACGGGCAGGTTATTCATATCTCCTACCTGATTCCCTGCTGCATCGAAAAATTTACCCTGCTGATATTTCATGTAATAAATGGAATTCAGATTTTCTTCCCTGGGATGACCATCCGTAAAGGCAAAATGAATGCTTGCCTTACCATCAGAAATCACCTTGGTATACGGACGATCATAAACTTCGATTTCTTTTTTAGAAACCAATACTTTGGGCTCCGACCAGGTTTTGCCTAGGTCATCCGATGTAATAAAGGAAGGTTGCCAATCATAACCTCCTCTGAAAAATACGTAAACCCGGTTTTCCTCCTCAGTAAGTAATACAGGGTTGGTATAACATAAACCTCTGCCCATATGCAGGGAATCGACCCTGGCAAATGAGCTTATGGATTCAGACTCCTGAGAGGTAGAATAAAACAAAGTACCGTTATGCCTGGTGAAGAATACCATCAACCGTCCATCAGGTAGTATCAGGATGGACGGGTTTACATGATCATCTTTTTGAAAGCCTTTATAGATGACATTGGATTCCTGATCTCCGGTCGAATGGTCATTGGAAGAGATCATCACATCTCCGGCTTCAGTGACGTACCCAATGTAAGTCTTTTCAAATTCACCTTTATGAAAAACAGCTCTTGGGTCTGAGAACCAGCACCACGCGCCATCTGGAACTACGGTTTGATAATCTTCTGCTCTACCCCATTGGGCCAAAACTGCTACCTGAATTAACAGGAAAGCGCTTAGGGTTAGGATTTTCTTGTACATTGGATTGATGGATTTTTATTTAAAAAAACAGAAATACTATTGTTCTGAAAAATAGTATTTCTACGTCCGTCATTTTATAACAAACCTGTAAATTTCTTCCCGGAAGTCCTCTTTCCTCATTTGCCTGCCAATGGCCTCAGTCTTGACCTTGTAATCCTCATTATTCCAAAGGTCCAGGATTTTAGGTTCCAGATTGTCGACGGTCAGTTTTCCGACCTTATCCCCTTTGGGACCAGCTCCTAATTCGTGGACGATTCCGTTCCAGGCAAATTGATCGATGATATGCGGAATGACCATGGTTGCACATCCGGATTTCAGGGCCATATGTGTCGTACCTGAACCCCCATGATGAATGACTGCGTGCATTTTGGGAAATACCCAGTCATAAGGGATACGATTGACGAAATGTAACATTTCACGGTCGTAATTTTCGGGTTCCACCAATCCGCCGGAAGCGGTATTGATGATCGCAGGAATCTGGTGACGACTGAGAATGTCCAGAATGGCTTTGGTTTTTTCTTCGGGAGCAGTATTCAGCATGCTTCCAAAGGTGACGAATAAAATCCTGGAATGCCTGTCCAAAAAGGTCTGTAACTTTTCATCCGGCTGCCAGTCAACTGTTTTATCCCGTTCGTGATATCCAAGCACTTGTAGATCTTCATGCCAGTGTTCCGGGCGTGGGAAAAGTGCAGGAGAAATGGTGTAAACAGATTTGTTGGTTTTCAAAAATTCCCGGATAGCTTTTCGGGAAACCTTGTCCTTGATTTTCAGCCATTTTTTAGCCACCATAGTTGTAGTGACCATGCCGAAATTTGCCAAAGCAAACGTCAACTTATTGAGGAAGGTGCCGAGGTTGGTATTAAACCCAATGTGGGTATGGCCTTCCACATAATGCATATATGGAATTGGGCTGACAAAAACCGTTTTGCCTTCATTCTTTAGTCCCCAAAGTACGGGATAAACTGCTTTGCCGTTGTAGACTATTTTGTCAGGATTTTCCCGCTCAATCAATTCGTATTGAGCGTGAGCCAGTTCTTTATTGGCTTCTCCCTGGTTGACGGCAAGTCTTAAGGTGGCGGTGAATTTTTTCCAGCCGGAACCACCTGCCCCCATGGCAGCACGGCCATCAGGGCTGTCGAGTAACTCAATCAATTTTGTTCCCAGGGAGGCAAATTCAAATCCGGAAGTTTCAGCAAGGTCTCTGAACTGTTCCGGGAAAGCGCAAATTACCTGGTGCCCCTTGTTTGTGAAAATATCAGCCAGGGCAAGGAAGGGTTCCATGTCCCCACGTGTTCCGACTGACATCAGGATTATCTTCATAAAGGAAGGAGTATTTAATTAAAGACCCCCTCAAAATACTCTAAAAAGAGCTATAAACCAACACTATTCAGGACTATCCAGAATAGTGTTTTCAATCTTTATTTAATTTCCTCCCACTGTTCCCCATCCCATCTCCAGAAATCGTCCAAACCGACCTGCTCCCCCTCTTGATATTCTTTACCCCCAAAGAGGTACCCGACACCATTTTTATTATCATAAGTAAACCCAATGCTATGACGCCCCGAAGGACCTTCATTGGTTATCGGAACGACCTTTCCTTCTTCCAGGGTAAAAATTGTTTGCTGCATTCTGTACCGATAATTCTTGCCTCCAAATCCAACAACCTTGTTTCGTTTTTCATCAAAAATCAATGTATGGTGATCCAAGGAGGAATTATCATATGGACCTGAAGCAGGAGTCCATTTACCTAAGGCCCATTCCCATATATCAGCATATTGACCGTTGATCCATAGCCCGCCATACAAATGGACCTTTTGCTTCCCTTTATCAAGGGTCATTCCAAAAGAAGCTCTTTTTGGAGGTGAGGTCTGAGCAACTTTCTCCCATCCGTTTTTCCAAAGCCAGGTATTGCCTGATACATTTTCACCATTCCAGCCTCCAAATGCAAGGATTGCGTTTTCCGCGTCAAGGTAGACCATCTGATGATGATCTGCTTTAAAATCGCTCTCCATTTCCAGTTGTTTCCATTGCCTTCCATCCCATTCCCAGAGGTCTGAATAGGTAACGCCATCGTTGCCACGGCCGCCATGTAAAAGAATGGTATTTCTCTGTCCGTGAAAAGAAACTGCACAAAACCCACGGGCTTCGGGACCTTTGATATCCATTTTTGTCCACTGGTCATTCTCCCAAACCCATGTATCGTCCAGAAAGACCCTTCTTTCCTTTGCACCTCCGAACAGCAGTACCTGTTCATTCACCGGATCATAAATGAACACATGACCCCAGCGCGGGCCAGGATTTGCATCATCAACATATCCCGGGGCGTTGTTGAAAGCAAAGAAGAACAGAGAAAGGACCAGCACTCCTCCGATAGAATATATGGTTGGTATTCGCATCTGAAAATTCTTTTAACCCTTCCAAAGTTAATAAAATGACTGTTTATACCTTGAATTCACTTTTGCCCTTATCAAGGGAATTTGTTCAATCGTTTAAAAGTGAGTTTAAGATTTTTGTTATTATCAGAGATACCCTGCAGGATCAAATAATCTTTTTCAAAGGACACCCTCCAGCTTTCGGCGTCTTTATCTTTTTGATGGCTAAGCAATGTAATTTCAGGTTTGTGTCCGTGAATGTGCCAGTAACCGGTCTCTCGATGGCCATCCTCGTTCCACTCAACATAAATCCTGTCCCAACGGATGAATATATTTCGTTTTCCATCCGGGTCGTAAGTATCAATTATTGAGGCTCCATCTTTTTCGGCTGCGATAAGATCCCAAAGGCCAACCAATTCGTCTGCTGTGGATTTCGGTAATTTGTCAATAGGCGCAAGAGTGACCGTAA
>QQUB01000152.1 GCA_008501835.1 Bacteroidota bacterium | reverse complement strand
CTAATTCTTCCACATGGGCAAATTTCTCATCAGCAGAAACATTAATAGCTTTTGGCAGTGGCCAGCGGGTAAGTTTCCACTTTGCAACGTAGGAAATTTTAAAAATAGGTTCTGAAGCCGGTTCATTCAATGGAGCAAGCATGATGACTTTGTTGGTAATCTCCGGGTAATCCATGGCAAATTTAGCCACGATCGGACCACCGAACGAATGACCGGAAAGGATGAGCTTATCATGAGGATATTTATCAATGATAAACTTCAGAAAATCCGACTGTTCAGCTATCCCGGGTTCAGCATCCCCGTAGTGCGAACCCCCATAACCTAAGCGGTCAATCGAGAGCATTCTGGTGCGTGATAAAAGGTCGCTGTCTGCCAAAAAAGCCTTATGGTCCGATAAAGAGCCTGGAGCACCGTGAACAAAGACAACCAGGGAACTATCAGGGGCTGTTTCCCCTTTGGTTTCAATAAATCGGATTGGTTTTCCCTGGTATTCCTGGTGATGGATTTTCACCTCGACTCCAGCCTCTTCAAAGTAGGCTTTTAATTTTTTATCCTTTTCATTAAAAGGCATCAAAAAATTCATAGCAATTGGAATCAATACCAATAAGACTACGATAACTATAGCAAATATCTTAAGCACTTTACGTAAACGGGTTTTGAATTTAGACATGACAGGAATTGGGTTGTTCGATTTGATTATAATAAGGGAACGGAATAGTGGTGAATTAGTTGAAAAAAGATTTGAAATTGTTTGACGTGGTTTATGGGATTGGGGAAGTTGATTACCTGCTTACCTCAAACGTAGCTTTATGTTCAAAGTCGCGAAAATCAACGGGGCTTACTCCTGAAACACCCTGCTCAGCCATATAAACGCCATAAATGGTATCTACGGAAGCCATGGTGAGCTTGTTGTGGGTAACAATGATGAATTGGGACTCTGACGAGAATTTTTTGATAATCTTATTGAATTTCAGGATATTAGCATCATCCAGAGGTGCATCCACCTCATCGAAAATACAGAATGGAGCTGGTTTCAGGAGGTACAATGCAAAAAGCAAAGCAATAGCAGTAAGGGTCTTTTCCCCTCCCGACAACTGGCTGATAGTTTGAGGGCGTTTACCCTTAGGTTTGGCGACAATCTCGATTTTGGATTCAAGCGGGTTATCCGGTTCCAGCAAAAGAAGATCACAGTTATCATCCTCAGTAAAAAGGCTGCGAAACACATCGATGAAGTACAACCTCGCCTTACTGAAAGAATCCAGGAACTGAACCGTTGCCGTTTCTTCAATTTCCTTGATGGTGGCAATGAGGGAATCTTTGGCTTCAATGATATCATCCCTTTGTTTGGTAATGGTGTCAAAGCGTTCCTTCATTTCATTGTAGGCTTCGACGGCCATCGGGTTGATCTCACCGTAATTTTCAAGCCTCCGGCGCATTCTGTCGACCTTGATCTCCAACTCTTCGGGATCCTGCATTGGATTTTCAGGTTCCTGATTGATGATATCATTGATTTCCATCTCGAACTCAATCTTCAATCGCTGGGCCACAGAACTTACCTGGAATTTCAGATCTGTGAATTTCTCTTTGAGTTGATTGATCAGCACCTGGGCATCCTGGCGTGCTCTTCCTGTCTGACGGAGATCATCTTCAATTTCGTTGATACCTCCACGGGCACTGAAGTATAATTGTTCCGCCTCTGTCAAGGAAGATTCTTTACCTTTTCTTTCTTCGTATTTCACCAACAATCCTTGCTGCAATTCATCAGCCTGAACCTGGATTTGTTTGATTTCTTCACTGTTTTCCTTCAACTGCCTTTGATTGGAATCCATGCTGGCCAGGGTTTCCTCCAATTGCTTTTCACGGAAAACCACTTCCCGTTGAAATGCGCCTACTTTATTCTGCTGCTGGATAAAAGCAATATTCTTTTGATTGAAATTGGCAGATGCCAGGCTCAATTCTTCTGCCACTTCTCTATAAGACCCGTCCATGTTGGCGATTTGCTCCTTGACGCCACTTACAATACCCATTTTGTTTTCCAGGTCCTTATCAATTGCCGTATTGGAAGCTTGCAGGTTTTTAATGGCTTGATCAGACTTTCTGAATTTTTCGTCTGCTTCCGCAATAAAGGTCTGAAAATTTTCCAGTCGGGTAGATAATGATACTCTCTCCTGAGTTAACTGATTCAAGGCATTTCTTTCCCGGTGAATTTCAGGATTATTATTACCGGTTTTTAAATTCTCAATTTTGCTTTTCAGGTTGTAGAAAGCTGTGGAATGTCTGTTCTCCTCTCTTTCAAGTTTCTTTATCGACCCCTCCAGAACTTCCAGGTTTTTCTTCCGACCAATCTTCTTTCCTTCGAATAAACCGACCGAACCACCGGAAACGCTGAATTTCCTGCGAATAAAACTTCCACTCTTGGAAAGAATGGTTACATCTTCCTCAATATCCTTCAGATCAAAGTGTTCGTTATCCGTAATGAGCACATTTTCCAAAAGGTATCCGCACAGGCGGCGGTAGTTCATATCTGTCTCTACAAGATCAATAGCGTGCTGAGTACCCGGAAGCATCTTCATCGGTGCTTCATAGTTGGTAAAGGCATCGAGCAAAAAGAAATTGGCTTTTCCTTTTTGACTATTACTCAATAAACGGATGGCCTGTTGGGCTTCTTCGAGGTTTTCAACCACATAATAGTTGAGGTAGGGTTCGAGGTAGTTCTCTATGGCGATTCGATACTCTTCTTTTACATAGAGAATGTCCGATAGCAAGGGTTTCTCCTGTGACCACTCCTTATTGCCACTGAGAAATCTGATCGACTCCGGAAACCCTTCCAGGTTTTCGATCATACTCTGGGTCAACTTGAACTCATTCCTTTTGGCGTCCAGTTCCCTGTTAACCCTCGTCATGTTCTTTTGTAAAGTCTCGAGTTCCTTTTCAGCTAACCGGATGTTTTCAAGTCTGCCTTCCTCTGCCTTTTCCAGGTTTTCAAGGGCGATTCGCTTGCCCTCTTCCTGTTTTTGGATGGCTTCAATTTGAGCTTTGAGAGATGATACTTCTTCCATACGGACTTCAATGTCCAGTTTATTTTGCTCAATCAGCCGCTGGTAGTTATCTATTTCATTGAGGTTGACTGCTTTTTGTTTCTCCAAGGAGAATAAAGCACGTTCAGCCTCCTGCTGGCTATTTACGATATCATCCAGTTCCGCTTTAATGGAACCATGACTTTCCTGTACTTTTTTGAGATTATCTTCGGCTGTTTCGAGTTCTTCTTCCAGGCGAGCTTCTTCCCTTTTGGCAAGGTTCAATTCAGATCGATAATGCTCAAGGTCATTTTCCAGTTGGGTAACCCTACCGGTGGCTGCCTGAATGTCGAGGTTAGATTTGTGCATGTTTTGCTCAAGAAACTGCTGTTTCTGCTCCAACATGCGTTTATCATTTTCCATGCCCCGAATCTGACCGATGAGCGAATTGAGGTCTCGCTGGCTATCGGAGAGGGCTTTTTCCTTGTCGACATTGGCTTTCCGTTCC
>QQUB01000331.1 GCA_008501835.1 Bacteroidota bacterium | reverse complement strand
TCCACCGAAATTACATTGTCTGTTTCGATAAAATTGAAAAGATCGATGTCCAGGGCAATAAAATCTTTTTAAATGGCGAGGTTATTCCTATTGGGAAAAGCTTCAAAAAGGCATTCCTTGGTAAACTCAGCGTGTTGGGTTAACTAAAAAATCGTTGGATCTATCACCAAATAGTGGCCAATCGTCACCAATCGGTTTTAATTTCAATCAGTTTTGTCTATTTTCGCAAAAAATAAAAACAACAGGTCAAACCCTGTTAAAGAATAAAGTAAGGGGGAACGGTTGTCAGGGGCGATTTGATTTATCAGATCGTCAGCTGGCAACTTTTTTTTTTGCCTTTTGTTCACCTCGCTAATCTTGATTTTTTGATAACCTTTTAGCATTCCAGCGATTGATTTACTTAAATTCCTTATTTAACCAAGTGCCGATTTTAAAAAACCAGAAACTAGTAACCTGAAACCAGCAACTTAAATTAATTACCTACCTTTGCGGCGTGGCGAGAATTCTATCAATTGATTACGGAACAAAAAGAACCGGACTGGCTGTTACAGATCCATTACAGATCATTGCCAGCGGCCTTGATACGGTAGCTACTCAGGAGATTTTCGAATATTTGAAAAAATATATCGAAGAGGAAGAGGTGGAAACCATTGTGGTGGGAGATCCAAAATACCCTGACGGTAATCCGGCCCAAATTGCCCACTTGGTAGTGGGCTTCGTTCGAAAACTCAAGGAAATGTTCCCTGAAATCAAAATAGATACCATTGACGAACGGTACACTTCAGAAGAGGCTAAAAAGATCATCCTGAAAAGTGGGGCCAAAAAGAAGAAAAGGAGAGACAAAGGGTTGGTGGATAAGATAAGTGCTGTTTTGATTTTGCAGGATTATATGGAGCAAAATCGGTTGTAGTACCAGGCTAGAGTCGGCAGTCCTCATTCTTCAGTCTACAGTCTTCAGTGAATGAAAAATGCGGATTGCAGAATGACAACACTTTGAACCATTTGAACCCCAAATAGTTTAACTAATCAGAAACACACAAAAGTTTAATAAAAGAAAGTACTTAATTAATAATGTTATTACCAATTCACGGATACGGGTTACCCGTTTTGAGAAAATTAGGAGAAGAGATCGATAAAGATTATCCGGAACTCGAAAAGTTGATTCAGGATATGTGGGATACGATGTATTACGCCCAGGGAGTTGGGCTTGCAGCACCTCAGATTGGAAAATCCATAAGGCTGTTTTTAGTAGACACTATTCAGGTGATGGACGAAGGAGAAGAAGATAAAGGCATCAAACAGGTTTTTATCAATGCGGAGATTCTGGATGAAACCGGAGAGGAATGGGCCTATGAAGAAGGATGTCTGAGTATTCCGGATGTCCGTGGAGATGTTGAACGTAAGCCAACCATAAAGATCCGTTATCAGGACGAAAATTTTGAAACTCATGAAAAAGAGTTTGACGGGATGAATGCACGGGTAATTCAACACGAATACGATCATATCGAAGGCATTTTGTTTACAGAGTTACTCAAACCAATACGTAAACGATTGCTGAAAAAACGACTCGAGAATATCAAAAAAGGAAGTATAAAGGTCGAATACAAAATGAAGTTCGCCGGAAAATAAAAAAAACGGATAGGTCCACCACCTATCCGTTTTTTTATTACATTTACCCGCCTAATTAGTCGGCAGTAAACAGTCAGCAGTCCGCAGTTTTTATTGTGAAGTTCTTTTTTACCCGGACAGGCCTGGGTATAAGAACTTTTTGCTGACCTGCATTTTCTGCCCAATTGAAATTCGAAAAGCCTAAACCAAAACTTCATGACACTTTCAACTTTAGACTGGTCGATCGTTTTTGCATTTTTTGCCCTTTCCATGGCCATTGGGATCATCGTTTCCAAACAATCTGGTAAAAGTTCTTCTGATTTCTTCCTTTCCGGAAGAAGTATGCCCTGGTGGTTATTGGGGTTCTCTATGGTAGCTACAACTTTCTCCGCAGATACTCCTAACCTTGTTACGGATATTGTTCGGAAGAACGGTGTTAGTGGTAACTGGGTATGGTGGGCGTTCCTGCTCACGGGTATGCTCACGGTCTTCGTTTATGCCCGGCTTTGGAGAAGATCAGGAGTCATGACCGATCTGGAGTTTTATGAACTTCGATACAGCGGAAAGGCAGCCGCCTTCCTTCGTGGATTCAGGGCGCTTTACCTCGGTGTATTTTTTAATGTATTGATCATGGCTAGTGTGACCCTTGCTGCCATCAAGATTGGAGGAATACTGCTCGGGTTGACACCCATGCAAACCATTTTGATCGCTTCTATTGTCACGGTGATCTATTCTGTGCTGGGAGGATTAAAAGGGGTTATACTAACGGACTTCTTCCAGTTTATCATTGCCATGATCGGTGCGGTTTGGGCGGCATATGTTGTCTTGAATTTACCTGAGGTAGATGGTTTGTCGAATCTGCTTGCACATGAGAATGTATCCGGGAAATTGAATATTTTACCGGACTTCAGTAATATGGATGTATTGATCCCGCTGTTTATTTTGCCTTTGGCCGTTCAGTGGTGGAGTGTATGGTATCCCGGAGCAGAGCCGGGTGGGGGAGGATATATCGCCCAGCGGATGTTATCTGCCAAAGATGAAAAAAATGCAGTTGGAGCAACCTTGTTCTTCAATATCGCTCATTATGCTTTGCGTCCGTGGCCATGGATTTTGATCGCCCTGGCTTCCTTGGTGGTATTTCCGGATTTGGCCTCCTTGAGAGGGGCATTCCCTGATGTTGATCCAAGTATTGTCAATGATGACCTTGCTTATCCTGCAATGCTGACATATCTTCCTGCCGGGCTACTGGGACTTGTAATTGCCTCATTGATCGCGGCATTTATGTCGACCATTTCTACCCACCTCAACTGGGGATCTTCTTATGTGGTGAATGATTTTTATAAAAGATTTGTGGATGAAAATGCTTCTGAAAAAACATTGGTAGCTATAGGTCGGATTTCCACAGTGATTTTAATGGCACTTGCAGCTTTACTGGCATTGTACCTGAGTAATGCTTTGCAGGCTTTTAATATACTTCTTCAGATCGGTGCGGGAACAGGTTTGATCTTTATTCTCCGCTGGTTCTGGTGGCGTATTAACGCTTATAGTGAAATTGCTGCGATGATCATTTCCTTTTTGGTGGCACTTTATTTTGAATTTATCCATCCGGGAGAAGTTGCCGATCACTGGAAATTATTGATCGGGGTAGGAATTACCACCGTGGTTTGGTTAACGGTAACCATGCTTACCAAACCTGATGATCATGCCAAGTTGCTGAGTTTCTACAAACTCATTCGTCCGCACAGTGGAGGCTGGCAGCCGGTAATCAACAAGGCTTTAGCAGACAATGAACTGGAGCAAAAAGATATTACGGTAGGAAAATTGCCTAGTGAACTGGCAGGAATGTTCTCTGGCGTATTTTTGGTTTACGGATCACTATTTACCATAGGTTTCTTCATCTACAGCAACTGGACAGGAGC
>QQUB01000853.1 GCA_008501835.1 Bacteroidota bacterium | reverse complement strand
CATCAACGTCAAAGGTATCTATACACAACTATTTCAGGCGGTGATGAAAGTGCCATATACAAGACTACTGATGGCGGTGAAAACTGGACACGCCTCAAGGGAGGACTACCCCAAAAAAATGTCGGAAGAATAGGAATAGATATTTCTCCTGCCGATCCTGATGTTTTGTATGCCGTAATCCACGCCAAGGACGCTAACGGTATTTACAAAAGTACAGACCGGGGAGCCAGCTGGACAAAACAAAGTTCCTATATGACCTCCTACCCTTTTTACATGCACAAGCTTTTTTGTGACACCCGCGATGTGAATAGAATTTACGCCATGGATATTTTCAACCAGGTCAGTATCGATGGTGGCAAAACCTGGAAAAACCTTGGAGAGGACAAAAAACACGTAGACAACCATACGCTTTGGATCGACCCAACAGACAATCGACATATGTTGTCAGGATGTGATGGAGGTGTATATGAAACATTTGATATGGGAAAGAACTGGGACTTTAAATCGAACCTGCCTCTTGCAGAAATCTATAAAGTAACCGTAGATAATGATAAGCCTTTTTATAACATTTACATCGGTACCCAGGACAACAATAGTTTAGGAGGGCCTTCCCGCACCATCAATTCAAGTGGAATTACCAATTCAGATTGGTATTTCACCCTGGGAGGTGATGGTTTTGAAACTCAGGTCGACTGGAAAGATCCCAACATCGTTTACTCCCAATATCAGTTTGGTAACCTTTACCGCTACGATAAGAGAAGTGGGGAAAGACTATACATTAAAGCTTATGAGGTAGGTGATACCTCCTATCGATTCGACTGGGATGCTGCGTTGTTATTATCCAGCCATGACAACAAAAGACTTTATCATGGTAGCAACAAAGTTCTCCGAACGGATGACATGGGAAGTACCTGGACAGAATTCAGTCCTGACCTAACGAGGGGTATGCCTCAGGAGATGCATAAATTAATGGGACGAAGCTGGAGTATGGATGAATTGGCTTCCAAGCGGTCTATGGCCCATGTGGTTACTATCGCTGAATCTCCTCTTGATGAAAATATCGTTCTCGCCGGTTCGGCAGATGGTTTGATCCATTACACACATGATGGTGGTAAATCCTGGGGAAAAGGATCAGCACCCGGTTTGCCGGAACGTGCCAGAATCCATCATATAGTGGCTTCACACCACGACAAAATGGTTGCTTATGCTGCCTGTAATAATTTCTTTGCCGGGGACTTCCAACCATTTCTTTACAAAACAACAGATGGTGGTAAAACATGGTCTTCCATTAATGCCAATCTACCAAAGCACGGATCTACTTTTACCGTTGGTGAAGACCACGTTGATAAAGACCTGCTTTTTGTAGGGACCATGTTTGGTGCATTTGTATCAACTACAACCGATCCTTATTGGGTACAACTGAAATCCGGAATACCAACAGCCACCGTTATGGACCTGGATATTCAACGGGAGGAAGATGACCTGGTTGTTTCCACTTATGGTCGTGGCGTATTTATCCTTGATGATTATTCTCCGCTTCGATCTGTTAAACCAGCCTTGGAAAAACAGGAGGCCGCTATTTTCCCAATCCAGGA
Source organism: Bacteroidota bacterium (assembly GCA_008501835.1). Lineage (GTDB taxonomy): Bacteria > Bacteroidota > Bacteroidia > Chitinophagales > Saprospiraceae > BCD1. The sequence goes on along the minus strand of QQUB01000853.1, from coordinate 1,934 downwards.
TGGCCTGATGTTTATCGAAGCTGATCCGTTTGGTTTTCCGGGATTAGGATTCCAGGGAGCAAGTCACTATGCTGCTCCTAATCCAAAAGTTGGAGCCGTCATCAATTATTATGTCAAGGAAAAACCTAAATCACTTAAGGAACAACGGCAGGAAAAAGAAAAGGCTTTACGAAAAGAAGGAAAAGATATCAAATATCCCGACTACGAAACTCTCAAAAAGGAAACTGATGAACCAAAGTCTTTCCTGTTATTCACAATTTCGGATGAAGATGGGAATGTTGTGAGAAAGATCAAAAAACCTATTGCCAAAGGAATTCAGCGTCTGATCTGGGATTTCAGGTACAGCCCCGTTGTACCGGTTTCTCTAAAACCTTTTGACAGCAGTATTCCATGGAACAGCCCGGATCTTGGTTTTATGGTAACTCCTGGCAACTACGAAGTTTCGCTTTCAAAATTTGAGGGAGGCAAAATGACTCAAATTGCTGGTCCTCAAACTTTTAAATGCAAACCGTTAAACATAACCAGCATACCCGCTGAAGATCAGGTAGCATTGAATAATTTCAACAAAAAGGTAGCTAAACTTTCACGCGCAGTTAATGCTGCCAATGCACACAAAAATCATATACAGGGGCAGTTGCCGTATCTGGAACAGGCTATTTTAAGTGTTCCATCCATGCAAACATCCTGGTTCGAAGATTTTCAGGAGATCAAAGATCTTATCAAAAAGTTGAATACGGAAATGAACGGAGATCCTTTAATTTCCAGATACGAGGGAGCTGCAAGAACTTCGTTGAAGAATAAGATAGATCTGATCACCTATGCTCTTTGGTCAACGACTTCAGGCCAGACGAGCACTTTTGAACGGGCATATGAAGAAGCTGAGGGAGGTTTTGATAAAATATTAGTTTCTCTCAAAAACCTCGATGAAAAAATTTCTGATCTTGAAGATTCACTGGAAACCTCCGGAGCTCCATACACTCCTGGCAGGTTCCCGGCCTGGAAGAAGTAAATGAATAATTTAAAATAAAAAGTTGCCCCAATGGTTTTAATGCCATTGCGGGCAACTTTTTTTTACCTGATTTTTCTATGAAATTATTACTGTCCCTCCTGGTTTCTCTCTTATTGTTTCAATGTAAACAGGTTGCTGAAAAAGATCAGGTTGCCCAAACGGCCCCATTGAAAGAAAACCAAACAGCTCTCCCCGACTCAACCTGTACCTGCGATACTTTAAAAGCCAAATTAAACTTCCACTCCGACCTTACTTTTTCCAATAATGGCAGACCTTTTGATACGTTGGTTCTTGCCCCATGGAAGAACAATCCTGACTCCAAAAAGATCACCTCCCTGACCCTGATAGATTTTGATACCATTCCGCAAGCTATGAAGGTTTTTGATCAGGTGGATAAAGTCTTTCTACAGGCCATTAATCACAAAAATGTTCAGGGTCTGGAACATTTGCCTAATCTAAAATATTTAGTAGCGGAAGAAGAACGGTTTCAATGGGATTCCACCACCACCTGGATACAAAACCTGGAAGTTATTATAGCTAATAAGACCAGCATTGCCGGACTTAATAGTTTCCGGCGAATACCTAACCTCAAGCAAATACTCTTAAGTTTTTCTGGTTTTGAGGAATTCCCACAGGATATTGGGTTTCTTGAATGTTTAAGTTTTGTAGACATTGGTGCGCATACATTTGGTTCAATAGATCTCTCCAAAATAAACTTTAGTCAATCAAATTGTATTCAGGAAATAGCATTCCACTCCTGGCATAAAAATATTACAGGCCTGCCAATCGGATGGGAGAATATCCCCAATGTGAACATAAATCATCAAATCTTACTGTAGAAGAAAAAGCCCTGCAGAATGGAGAATGACATGAATTCGAAAGAAATTCCGTAAAATTGCGCTTAAATACGTGGAGTTATGACTTT
>QQUB01000264.1 GCA_008501835.1 Bacteroidota bacterium | reverse complement strand
TGAGGTTTACAGTTGGTGAGGCAGAGGTGGTGTTAATAGTAATACTGGCCGTTGCCGTACATCCGGCACCATCGGTCACAGTGACGGAATAATCCCCGGGACTAATTCCCATAGGTTCAAGTATTCCATCCAGGCTATCATCGTCCCAATCTATGGTGAAGCCAGGTGTGCCGTTAAAAACAATGACTTCAATCCGCCCGTCCGCAGCACCCGGACAACTCTCATCGAAACCGGTTATGGAAATGGTCATCATACAACCAGCATCGTTTATTGTAAACTGACATTCACTTGTACAGCCGAAAGCATCTGTTAAAACAACAGTATAATTGCCAGCAGGCAATCCACTGATATCGATCATTCCGGCCGTGGCTTCATTTTGACTTCCGGAGACAGGACCATTCCATTCGATTGTGTATGGTGCGGTTCCACTTGAGAATTCAATAGTAGCAATACCATCACTGCCGCCCGGAGTTGAAACCGGAGAGAATTGACTGCAGGTAAGTATTAAAGGAGCAGGGTCTGTTATGGTCGCTGTGGTCATAGCCGTACACCCATTTCCGTCGGTTACGGTTACATCATAATCGCCCGCCAAAAGTTCTACCAGGTCCTCCAGGCCATCAAGAGAATCCACGCTCCAGTCGATATCGAAAGGAGACATGCCGCCATTGATCGTCAAATCGATCACACCCGTAGTGTCACCAGTACATAATGGATCAATGACTGTTGTTTCCAGTGTCATTTCACAACCCGGTTCATTTATGGTAAAGGAACACTCTGTGGAACAATCATTGGCATCCGTCAGGGTTATGGAATAATCACCGGCTGGTAATCCCGAAATATCGATCATGCCGGACATTGGTTCGGATTGATTTCCAGTACCTGGTCCGGTCCATTGGATATCATAGGGTGCTGTACCACCGGAAAATTCAATTGTGGCGATACCATCACTGCCTCCTTGGGTTGAAACAGGAGAGTTTTCACTGCATGTAAGCATCAATTGTTCAGGATCAGTAACCGTGACGGTAGTTGCAGCATTGCAACCATTGCCATCGGTAACAATAACATGGTAATCCCCTGCTAATAATTCGACCAGGTCTTCCAATCCATACAGGGAATCTATGTTCCAGTTGATATCAAATGGGGACATACCTCCATTGATCGTCAGGTCAATGATCCCCGTTGTATCTCCGGCACAAAGTGGATCTATCACGGTTGCCTCCAGACTGAGGTCGCAACCAGGTTCGTTAATGATAAAGGTGCAAGTTGTTGTACAATTGAGATCATCCGTTACAGTTATGCCATACATGCCCGCTTCCAGATCACTGATCAGTACTTCTCCCGGGGCATTCGACATTTGATTTCCCGAAACCGGTCCAGTGTAATCAATGGTATAGGGAGCCGTACCTCCAGAAATGATCACCGAACCAACGCCATCATTTCCATTGGCCATACTGACCGGAGTATCCTCGCTGCAATTGATCGTTAGTTCCTCAGGTTCCAATATGGTGATGGAAGCTGAACCCGCACAGTTGTCGTTATCAGTAACTGTTACTTCAAAAGTGCCGGCACCAACATCAACAGGGTCTTCAATGCCATCCAGGATATCAACATTCCAGTCAAATGAAAAGGATGGAGTTCCATTATTTACAGTTACATCCAGAGCAGCATCAGCCCCTCCGAAGCAACTGACAGGCATTAATTCCGAAATAGCAACATCCAGCCCTGCGGTAACTTCCAATGTAATGGTCGCATCAGAAGTACAGGTGCCATTATCCACGATTGCGAATACCTGTCCGCCATCTGAAACATAAGCCTGATCATCAGGAACCGGGATATCTGGACTGAGAGAAGTAAACCAACTAACATTTCCTGTGCCCTGGCTAACATCGAAATTGATACTTGTAAGGTCAAAAATTCCAAATCCATTTCCGGTATCACAGGATGAAAGGGTTTGGTCAATGGCATCCGGACCGGGTAATAAGGTAAGAGTGATGGGAACTAGTTCAGAGGGGCAAACACCATCAACAACCTGAGCATAAACGGTAGTTCCCCCGGACACAAAAAAGTTAGGTACATTAATCAGGTCAGTACCGCCGTTGTCCGTATAATAATTTACGATATTTCCTGAACCATTATTTACGGTGTTATTTAACGAAGTTAGGTCAAATGTTGCCAATCCGCTGCCATTGTCACAATCCGACAGGCCTGTGGCTGTGGCTGATGGTGCCTGGATTACATTGAGGGTAACTTCGGCGATTGAGGAAATACAACCGTTTAATTCGGCATTTACATAAACAACTGTGGTTACAGGCGTAATAAAATTTGAAGGGTCAGCCAATGGCGATATTCCTCCAGGGTCCGAAAACCAGTTAAGGGTCGCCCCGCTTCCTCCTGTAACCGCATTGGTTACTTCAAAGGTAGTAAGGTCAAAAAATGCATTGGGAGTACCGCAATCTTCCAGGGAGTAATCAAAAACATCAGGCGAAGGAAGTAAATTCAGGCCCACCGGTTCAGGAAGTGAAGTACATAACCCATCGTTAATGACCGCATAAACAAACGTTGGAGAGGTTGTGAAATTGGAAGGGTCACTGATTTGATTGGTGGCGTTTTCATCCAGATACCATATAACGGTTTCTCCGCTTCCTCCGTTGATAGTGTTTTCTAAAATAGTGAGATTATAGGTCCCTTGTCCGGTACCATTATCGCAAACTTCCAATGGTCCGGCCGGATTGGCAATGGGTAATGGAAATACATTCAAATGAGTTGTATCTCCTTCTGATAAACAAACCCCATTGAAGACTTTGCCAACAACTGTTGTACTGCCGGACTCATAGGCTGCCGGGTTATTGATCAATGTAGGTGGATCAGTAAGTTCGTACCATTGGACAGGAAGACCACTGCCCCCGTTTATTATATCATCATAGGTAGTCAGGTCAAAGGTTGCGGTTCCTCCACCTTCATCACAGGCACCAGTGGTAAACGTAGCCAACCCATCTGGAGGTAAAGGCAATACTGTTACCAGAATGGGTAATTCATCACTGCAGCCCGGACTTATTTCTGCAAAGGCAAAGAAGGTCGAATCGTTACTCGGGGTAACGATGGTGGACGGCAACTGATTTCCTGGATTTGGTGGCGTATCTGAATGGAATGTGATAACCGCTCCGGTAGATTGAGCATCGATTACGAGGGTACTTAGATCAAGACTCTCTCCGGCACATACTTCAGCAACTCCAACCAACTGAAGATCAGGCGCCGGGGTTATGGTCACCAGGAAAGGCTCTTCATCGAAACAATCCGGAATGGTTCCGTCAAAAGCATAGAGTTGAGTGGTTGAATTTATTGTTTCACCAGGATTGTATTGTGTGCCCGTACCGTTGGGACCGGTGAAGTAAGCTCCATTCCCTGTGGCTCCGGAAATATATGGGATGGCAGGCAAGGTATAACTACCACAGGAGCTGACATCATCAATAACGTCAATTCGAGGCCCGGCATCAATAACAACTTCTTCAGGAGAAGTAGGAAAAGTAAACGG
>QQUB01000694.1 GCA_008501835.1 Bacteroidota bacterium | reverse complement strand
CTCGTATCCACTCCGGGAAATATTTAAGACTTTTTAAAAAGCGCAACGAATTAATCCAAGCCATAAGACCTCCGAGGTTTCTAAAACCTCGGAGGTCTTACGAACCAGCAACCAGATCATGCTAAAATCATTCCTTCAGGATCCGCTTTTGTATGAAATGTACAATGAGATAAGACGTGCCGGACGGGTGCGCAGTATCTCCCTGGATATTACACATCGTTGTAATATCCGGTGTAAGGGGTGTTACTATTTTGAAGAAGGAATGGACCAGTACAAATCCCCGGAAGAGGAGTCTGCATTTGATGCCTTTATCGAAAGTGAAAAGGCCAGGGGGACTAATTTTGTGACCATTGTAGGCGGTGAGCCAAGTTTGGAATTAGGACGCCTGAAAAAAATCTATGATAATTTCAAAATGAGCGTAGCTACCAACGGGATCAAAAAAATTCCGGTGGAGGGGTTTGAAAACTTACCAATAGGTATTGCTGTCTGGGGAAATCCCCAAACGGATAAGGAACTTCGGGGAGGTGGAAAAATTGATGTTTTTGCCAAAGCCCTGGAAAACTACAAAGACGATTCCCGGGCTTTTTGGTATTACACTGTGGCTCCCGGTCATGCTCATGAAATTGAGGGAGTGGTCAGACAATGCATAGAAAACGGAAACCGGGTGTTATTTAATTATTATTCTGATCTGAGTGGCCTTGGAGGAGATTTTGACTACCGCAAGGGATTTAATCAGGTCCGGGCAGAGATAGACAGAATGACAGCGTTGTTTCCTGATATGATATTGATGACGCCCTATTTCAACCAGGTAGTATCTACCGGACAGCTGTTTGATATGGAATGGGGATACGATGTTTGTACCAACGTTTCCACCAATCTGGAATCCAATGCTGATCGCATGGCCAATGGATTCCCTTTTAATCCTCATTTTCGAGCCTATAACGCCGACTTTTCAACTACAAGGCGCTGCTGTACCGGAAGTGACCGGGACTGCGCCTCATGCTTCGATACCTGGGAGCATTTTTCCTGGATAATGGTGCACATGAAAAAACATCTGAAAAGTAAGCAGGATTTTTCCAATTGGCTCACAACCATGTATTTGTTTTATCTAATTAACCGATTGGTGGATCCTGAAGAGGGAATCAAGAAGCTGGCAAAGTTTCGGAAGGTGGAGAAGGTTGTTTAAGTAGTAGTTGCAGTTGGCAGAACCAGTAGGTATTGAATTAATCACTTCTACATTGGAAATTGGATATTCATTATTCTGCGGTTCTGAAACGCTATTCAAAATTCTAAATTAAACCCTTCTTAATTTCAACAGGATTGCCTTTCCGGAAAGCGTGCCAGAACCGCAAAACAGCAGAATCCAGAATGTAAAATGTAGAAGTTTTAGCAACGGGTTTCTCCCCGCATAGCTATTTACACTAATCGCCGAATAGCTTCCCGTCTGCTCAACGGATGTAAATCCGTTTTGTCCACAAAATCCAAAACCCATTCCGGATTGGTCTTTCCGTATTCCCGCAGTATCCATCCGATGGCTTTGTTGATGAAAAACTCATCAGATCCGAGTAAGGAATTGATAACATGAGTGAGTATTTCTGTATCAATGCCTTGTTTGTAATGTAATTGGAATAAGATAGCGCATCTCTGGAGCCACATGTTTCCGGAATGGAGCCATTTATTGATGTTGGGTTTTATTTCCGCCGGGAACTTTTTGAAATATTCTCCTATCAGTTTTACTGCGATAATATCCACTGAATCCCACCAGGAATTGTGGCTTGCCATGTATTCGAAAAGCGTCAGATCACTAACTTCAAATTGACGTTTATATTTCTGTAAAAGTTCCTGGGCAAAGTAGTGGTATTCCCTTTCCGGTTTTGACCAGAGAGTTTTGGCGATGGTAAATGCTTCTTCTTTAGAGGGTAGATTAGCCTTTGCTAATAGCGGTTTTTGGGCATCTCTTCTTACCGGTGTTTTTAATCCAATGAAAGGAAATAGGTTTTTCAGGTAAGCTGACTGGTCTCCTGCAATTTGAGGATTTGCGTGTTGAGCGTATGCATTTTCGAGTTCCTGAATATATTTATTCATTTTTTTTCTACAATTTTTTTTTGGTTTACTTCATTTGCGAGACATAGTTGTAAGGTAATGAATATCAGTGTATTGTGCTAGTTGTTTTTGCTGGATTTTGCATTTTATTATTATTTCGTTTTGAAAAATAAATAAAAAAAATCCGGAACCGGAACTTTTTAGGGATTATTGGAGTTTTTGGTGTTACGCGGCTCAGAAGTATTATTCCTAACCAAAAAATGATACCTTTATGACCCTGACTACACGAAACTATCGTATGCGCAAAGAAAAAATTTTCGAGGAGGAAATGATGCCTCACGTTGATGCGCTTTTAAATTATGCGTTGCACTCATTCACAAGGAATGAGGAGGATGCTAATGACCTTGTACAGGATACCATGCTCAAGGCTTTCAGTTCTATTGATAGTTATCAGGAGGGAACTAATGCTAAGGCCTGGTTGTTCAAGATCATGTACAACACTTACATCAATACTTACCGGAAAAAGAAGAAGCGTCCTAATGAGGTAGACTTTGAAAAGATCAAAAACCTCAACAACGATGAAGGGAACGAATATTCAAACGTCGTGACCATTGATGAAGACGTTTTCGGTTTGATGTTGGGTGACGAAGTGTCCAGAGCAATCGAACAGCTTACGGACGAAGCACGGACGGTGCTTCTGCTGTCTGATATTATGGATTTCAAATACGAGGAAATTGCGGCCTTATTGGATATCCCTATCGGTACAGTACGTTCCAGGCTTTTCCGTGCTCGTAACACCTTGAAAGAAATACTGAAGGATTATGGAAAATCAGTCGGTATTCAAGATAAAAGAAAATAATTTTTTAACCATGTTACCTGGTAACATATAACGAATTACAGCCGGTTTAGGCTTCCTTTACGGGAGTTTAAACGGGCTGTTTTTATCTAAAATGATGGAACTTCAAATCAATTCAACAGTACAAGATCTATGGATGACTTCCTCCTCCTTTTCGCTTATTGATGGGGGCGGAACCTGCTGTTTTGTCGATTTGACGGTCCATTTTACACCGGGTAGTTAAAATTTTACGACATGACAGATCAAAAAAAATTTCAAGCATTAGTGGAGAAAGTCAATTTGTATCTCGACAATGAGCTCAACGAAAGTGCTGAGCGCGAATTGCTAAAAGAAATTAAAAGTAATCCCGAATATTTTAAACTACTCAGTCAGGAAAAGTCCTTCCGTGATTTTATCAAAACCCGCCTAAACAGAAGCAAGCCTTCACCAGTCCTGATCCAATCTATTAAGGAAAGTATACGCTCTAAAACACACGCCATGTCAGAGCATAAGATAAAACGATAATTCTCCAGGCCAAATAACAAAATTTAATTTTAGATCTGTTTAATTCCTGTGCACCATTGTGCTCAGGGAACTTCCCAATTCGACAGTTATATTTTTATAGGAAGACAGATAGTAAAAACTAGTTACTGGATAGCTGGTTTCTAGTTACTGGTTATTAAAAGCATGCAAAATTCTTTAGAGAGTCGGGTTATCAGAGAAAGGACTCAGTAGTAATTCAAAAAATTTTTACCGGCAACTAGTAACTTGTAACCAGCAACAATAATAAAAAGGGACCAATGTGATCATTGGTCCCTTTTTCCTTGATAACCAAACATTATCAATGAAACCCGCCGCATCCAATCGGTGATCCATCGGGCATTTTTGGACTGTCGGCCGGCTTGAATGTTTCCGGGTTTTGGTTAAAAGCCTTAATTTGATGTTCCAGGTAATTGAAATGAGCTTTTTCTTCAGCTGTTGGACTTGAGTATATTTTCCCCTTTTCTGCGTATTTGAGAATTTCGTCAATATGGGCATATAGGCTTCCCAGTACTTCCGGTGAAATACCATTTGAGGAGGCAACTTCCAATAACCGGTTTAAATAAACTTTCCCAACCATTCTTTCATAAGCATTATCCGTTGAAGAACAGGCGTCAAATACCATTTCCAGTAATTCTTCAACAGACAAATTATCAGCATTCATATCTGCTTGAACGACTAATCGGGCTAATCGCTCTGGATTGATCAAAAATCGTATCGTATTGGCTGCAGAACTTTCAGCAGTAGCCAAAGGATCAAAAGCAGGCCTTCCATAAGTTTTAAATGACTCTCTGTCTCTTGAGAATCCGAGGGGAGGAGGGGGGAGTAGCTTCAGCACCCTATCAGGAATCCTCAAAAAATCCGATGAAAGTGTATTGGTCAGGGCTTCCACCGCGGCAACCTGTGCATCTTTTCCCGGAATTCTCAATACTTTTTGATCATCTCCTCTTACTGCGTAGGTGTAATGATAACCACCAATTATTTTCGAAACCGCTTCAACCTGATACCGATGCATGAGGTAAAGTGGAGCGAATACTTTTTCTAATTCAGCATATGGTGTTCCGGGAGGAATGTTTTTCTCACTGAAATTTTTGATCCCATGTCTCCTTAAAGCAGTAATACGTTCCAGTTCCCTGTTAGGATTCCTGCTGTTGTCCCAAAGGTGAGCTCCCGGGTGGGCACCACCTTGAGGTCTGGCATCCTGGTCGGTAATGAAAGGAATGCTCTGACTGATGGTTTCATCCATGATCTTTTTTAATTCCTGCTTTTCATCCTGCCCGGGGGCAAAGGAAGCGTAACCATAAACGATCATTCTTTTGTCCCATTCACCGATACCCGTATCATAGGCCTGGGAAAAATCTACCTTGCCTCTGTTTAGAGTGATGTAGGGGTGAGGGTAATCCATCACAGAAGCTCTGTCATTGACGCTGGCAGCAAAGTTGTGGGTTAGTCCCAGTGTATGTCCAACTTCATGAGCGGATAGTTGTCGTAATCTGGCGAGTGCCATCTCCTCCAGGCGTGGATCGGGAGTTTCTCCGTTTTCATACGCAGCAACCAATCCCTGTGCTATCAGAAAATCCTGCCTTACCCTCAGAGATCCAAGTAATACATGTCCCTTGATTATCTCACCAGTCCTTGGATCAGACACTGAACTACCATAAGACCATCCCCGGGTGGATCTGTGTACCCAATTAATGACATTGTAACGGACATCCATTGGATCTGCTCCCTCTGGAAGTATCTCCACCTTGAAAGCATCCTTATATCCCGCAGCCTCAAAGGCTTCATTCCACCAGGAGGCTCCTTCCAGCAAAGCGGACCTGATCGGTTCAGGTGCACCGCGATCGAGATAATAAACAATAGGTTCAACCGGTTCACTAATCGTTGCTTCCGGGTTTTTCTTCTCCAGGCGATGTCTGTAAATAAAACGTTTTACCAAAGGCTGGCTGATAGGGGTTGCATAATCCTTATAGGTCAAGGGGTAGTAACCGGAACGAGGGTCGTATGGTCTCGGTTTATAATTGTCGTCAGGCAATTCCACAAAGGAATGGTGCTGCCTTACAGTTACCGATTCTGCGGAAGGTGTTACAGAACGAATGTATCTGCCTGGTTTCTTACCTTTAAAGGTCAGCAGAGCTTCAAATTCACTGTTTTTTGGGAAATTCCTGGTGTTATCCAAATACAGGGCAGAACGGTCTTTGTCCAGAGAAAAGCTACCCTGCTGTCTTGAAGCCAAACGACCTGAGACGTCATGGGCATCCTGCATCAGGAAATTGGAAAGGTTAATTAACAATTTATCATCTTCCTCGGCTTCGATTTTAAATCCCCATAAAATTGATCGGGCAAAAGCTTCTTCAACGGCCCGTTGTTCATCCGGGTTATCTGAAATGGCACGGTAATCATAATTGGGCTCCACGAGCATAACCTTGGAGCCGAAACGCTGAAACTTTACCACCCGGGTATTTCCCAATTGATTACGGTCAAGCCCTATATCATTAGAGCCTACCGCTGCAGTCAGGGAATTGACATAAATAAACTCCTGATCTAGCTTGTCAACTTCCAGCCAGATGGCATCTTCTTTGGCATTAGTGTAATACTTAAAAAAACCTTCATGGGCGGTCATGCCCTTTGTTTTAACACTGATTTTAGGGTATAAGTCCTGGGAAATAATGGGTGAAAAACTTATTAAGCAGCAAAGAAAAGTAATGAAAACTCTCATTGGATTGTTATTTTTTTCCTGCAAAATCTATAATTCCTCACCTAATTTCAAATAAGGATTCAATTTTGTTAATAATTCATCATCCAAAGCTCTGATTTCCCGGAGTGCTTCAATCGACTCAAAATTTCCGTGTTGGTTTCTGAAATTCGTGATTACCTGGGCTGTTTTATGAGATATAAATGGGTGCTTTGATAGTTCCTCAGCCGTTGCAGAATTTATGTTTATCTTTTTGAAAACCGGAGAAAATTCAAGGTATGGTTTGATCTTTCGGAAAGTAGAGTCCGGCAATCCATAGGTGGCCCCGACCTGATCTATTGAACTGAACCCTCCAAGTTTTTCCCGGAAGTTGATAATCCTTTTGGAATAGGCAGGGCCAATTCCTTTTAAGGTTTGCCAGTCTTCCGTAGTAGCTTTGTTAATATCGATGATTTTTGGTACTGAGGGGTAATAGGCACTGGGAGTTTTTTGATTCAGGTCATCAGTTTTTTCGTTTTTGGGTTTGGGAGTCCTTTCGGCAATTTGTATATAGGGTTCCAGTCTAGAATACAATGCATTACTCACTCCATAGATTTTTTGGAGATCTTTCCTGGAAAAGAATTTGCCTCCTTTTTGCCGGTAATTGATTAAAGTATTGGCCGTTTTTTTGCTGAACCCAAGAGATAACAATTCTTCAAAAGTTACCAAATTAGGGTCGAAATAGAATAATGATCCCGTTACTTCCTTTTTTTGAAATGCATTAGTTTTCCTTTTTCTGATCTGAATAAAGGGCTCAATTAAATCAAATTGTTCCGGAGTCAGGGTGTAGATTTTTTGGAGATCTTTTTTAGACCGGAACCCACCGGCTTTCTCTCTGTAGTTGATTATGGTTTGCGCTGTTCTGGCCGGTAGCCCCAGCAGTTGTAAACTGTCCGTAGAAATGGTATTAGGATCAAAGGGGAAAAGCACAGTCGGATCAGGATCAGAGTTATTATTTGTAGCCGTTTCAGCGATATACCGTTCAAACCTGCTGAAGTCGACCGATTCTCTTTTTTTGAACCATGGGAATGTTTTGGGAATAAGGAAAAGAATAATCACCAGCATAAAGAGCAATCGTATGCCTTTTCTCTCGCGGCGTGTGTAATGCATGAATTCAGGAAAAAATGCCATAACCGGATGTTTTTAAGATTAAGGAAAAAAGGGAACAAGAGAATAAGGAATAAAGATTGAAAACCTTGTTTCCTTAAGTCATTTTTTCCTTGCTACCTTCATTATCGTATCCGGGTTTTTATGACGGAAAGTCAGCATAGGGCCCATAAAAAAAGGGAACTATATACGTGATATAATTCCCTTTTTGCCAAAAAAGTTTCAGTTCGGTCAAAAATTAATAACCTGATTTCTTTTTATCGGCGGCTGCCGGCGGATCCATTTCGAAGTCATCGCTATTGGCTACCCTGAATTCAACCCTCCGGTTCATATAACTTGATGAAGAAGGTACCAGCGCCTCGTTCTTACCTTTCCACTGAAGTACGAAACGACCTCTTCCAACTCCATAGTTTGTGGTCAGGTGCTCGATTACTGCATTGGCTCTTTGGTAAGAAAGCCAATCATTGTGAGCTTCGTTTCCTGTTTGATCTGTGTGGCCGATTACGACAAGCCTGAGTTCAGGGTTTCCTTTCATCATACGCCCGATGCTGGCAAGCGTTCCATAATCGGAATATTTAACGCTATACCCTTCTATGGCAAAATGGATCATAGGCAGGAACCACTCCTGTACTGCAGAATTGTTTTCTGTGAGGCCGTAGTTTTTGAGAGACTCATCGATCATCTCCTGGACTCTTTCTTCGGAAACTCCACCAGTAGGAACGATTGGATTAACCACTACACCATTGTCGTTTACGGTTTCTCCGGCTCTTGGTGGGTAGTAAGGTTCTTTGTCCTGATAATCAGGAACACCGTCCTTATCACTATCAAGCGTACGTCCTTTTGTGTCAACAGGAGCATCAGAAGGCGTATTGGGTTCCTGGTCCAGAGCATCAATGACACCGTCTCCATCGGAATCGGTCAACATTTCCTGTTGACGTTTTTTTACATCATCGATCTCACTCATTACCCCTTCAAGAGGGTTGATCCAGTAAAGCGGTTCAGAATATTTGGAAGGATTTCCGATATTAAAATTAATCTGCAGGTGAGCATATTGTACCAGATCCCGGAATGGAGTTCTGATCTTGTTTTCCAGTTCAGCACCGTCCAGGAGGTCAGCCCGACGACCGAACAGGGTACTCACCTGATGCTCGAGCCCGATATTAAGTCGCTGGTTGATACGGAAACTTAACCCGGCTCCAAGGGAAGCATAAGGAGAGATTTCAAAATACTCGATACCCATTCTTACTTCTTCATTATTGTATTCACTTCTGAAGTTGGTACCTCCACCACCTACCATGGCATACAAGTTGAATTTGCGAACGGATTTGTCAAACCGTAAAGCATTAAGGCTGAAAACGCCATAGAAACCTGCTGAGTACCATTTGAGTTCATAATCTCTCATGACTTTGTTTGAAGGATTTTCTCCAAAAGCACGGCCGTATAACAAATCGCCACGAAGGGAAAAAAGGTAATCTGTGGCTTTACGTACGTGAATTCCGGCAGCATATCCTGGTTGGTGAGCCACGTCACCGGTGACAAAAAAGTAACCACCGTGGGCACCGACTTCAAACATGTTTTTAGGAGTAGCCTGGCTGAGAAGAGTTTGACTTTGTGTTAACAGCCCAAGAAAAAGCAAGGCTGCCATCATTGAACGAATTGTAGTCATTGACATAGGGTAAATATTTTAATCAGTTCATGGATAATACTAGAGTTAATAAAAGAGGTTTGCCGTTTTATCGCCAAACCTCTTTTATCACAGCGGGCGATTTTTATTGCCATGCTGCAGTTACTAAATCCATTACGTCTTTAGTAGTTTTCTCAAATTTTAGTATGTAGGAAAACAATTGCCATTGATTCCTGTGCAAATGTACCGTTTATTTTAACAGTTTTCAAGTTTTACGGGATTTTCATTTAAAAACAATAAATAATTGTCCAATTCTTGTCTGGTGGAGATGAATATGGTGTGGCGACAGGTGTTAAGGTGGTGATTACCACAAGCTTTTGTATCTAAAAATTACCCTTAAGTGAATATAAAACGGGGTGCCGCCAATAGAAGGCAGCACCCCGTTTACAGTGGTATTATGATTCTATTATTTAAACGGATCTGAGAAACGTTCAGCCTGAAGCAAGGTGTTATCAGTTAGTGTTTTCATAAAGGCAATCATATCCTGTTTATCCTGCTCCGTAAAGTTCATTTGTATAGGCTGGCTGCCATTTCTCAGTCGAGCATCCAGATTAGGATTATTCTGAATGTTTTGGCTGTAATGGTCCAGTACATCTTCGAGGGTGGCAAATCTGCCATCATGCATATATGGGGCGGAAAATTCTATATTCCTCAAAGGCGGAACCTTGAATTTTCCAATATCATCGGAGATACCGTTAATTCCTCCAACTCCGGGGTCAGCATTATCGGAATCAAGTCCGTTATTGGCATATCTTTCAACCGGAATAGAGAGATCCGTACTGTGGCAAGTTGCACAATTTTGCATATAAAGCTGTTTTCCCCGGTTTTCAGCATCCGTGTAGTTGCTGAAAGTCATGGAAGCATCGTTGACCATATTGAGGCCGCTGTCAAATTTTGAATCTGCAGAAACGAAAGAATTGATGAACTCCTGAATGGCATCCAAAATACGCTCCTGGGAAACATAACTATCACCGTAAGCTTTTTTGAAAAGTACCTGGTAGTAATCCAGTTCTCCAAGTTTGGCAGATAATTCATGCATTTGCATGCCCATTTCTATATCATCCTCGATAGCCATGGTACTTTGCTCCAAAACCGTTTCAGCACGTTCATCCCACATGAACCGAGGACGGACAAAAGTGGCTCCGCCTCCGTAGTAGGTTGGGAAATTGACCACCGCGGCCAGGGACAGGGAATTCCTTGCTGTCTGACCTCCGTCGAAACCTTCACTAAAGGCCTTGTCATCGGCAAAAGCATGGTCTTGTTTATGGCAGGAAGCACATGAAATTGTATTGTTTTTGGATAAATGCTTGTCATAGAAAAGCACACGGCCCAAGGTTGCTTTGGCGTCATTGACAAAGGGAGGGAAGACACCTCTCCTGGAAAGGTGATCCGGAAATTCAACGCCATAACTGTCACGGGTGCTCGGTAGATCCAATGTGGCTGCTAAGGTGGCAAATTCCTCATCAGTGTAATTGAGTACGGTTAATTCTTCTCTGTCCTCAAGACAGGAAGTAAGGAATGCCAGCATCAGAAAAAGAGCAGAGAGTAGCTTTAAATTCTTCATTTTAGTTTAGTTTTGAAATATTAATAGGGTAAAAATGGAAATCTAAATTAAAATACTTTTCAGGGAATTTCAAAAAATTAAAATTCCTTAACGTTTTTCGAGAACAAAGACTGGTGATTTAACAGTATTGGTTGGGAGAACAGGCGTTTTTTTGGTTAAACCGGGGAGTTTTTAATGGAAAACCACTGTTTGGGATGCAAATAAAAAACCGCAAGGCCCTGAAAAGGAAACCTTGCGGCGTGACGTTTTATTCGGATCTTATTTATTTCGAGAGCGCTTTATTTGCCCAGTGGCTGAGTTTCAAGCAGGTAAACACTTTTTGTATGCGCGTTTTTCAAAGCTTCATAAATGTTTACTCCATTTGTTGAAAGCAACAATTCTGCCTGACTGTAAAATTCATTAAGATAACCTAAGACTTCTTGTCTGTCACCGAACTTAAGAGGCTTAAGATCTTTGACAATACGTTCGAGGTCTTTTTTCTTGTCAACGAAATACTTCAATAAAGTCCTCATCTGGTTGTTGTTCAATTCTGTTCCCAGATAAACTCTGTCTTTAATCGAAGTCAATCCATAATTAGGATTTGGAATAGCGTAATCAGTACTTACCAATCCGGCGAAATCAAAATCGTAAGGTACAGGGATCATTTTCCCTTCGTTCAATTTTACCAGTGCAAGGTTCTTAACCATTGGAATGTCCCAATCGGCATTACCGATCATGTACTGGAAAATAGCCGTGATACCCAAATCTTTTCCTGAAAGCATTTCTGTAGTAGGATTGTAGCAATCTTCACATTCAACGCCGCCTAATCTTGCTGCAAGTTCCTTTTTACTTTCAATGATAAATCCATAACGGGTTTCTTCACCATAGTCACCTACATTATCCACATAAGTGATTTTAATTAACTGTACTCTGAAACTGTTTGCATTTAACTCGTTGTAAAGCTTATAAGCGAGATATTCTTTAATCAGGTTACTATTTCCTTCTCCCTTATCTTCTACACAGTGAGTAACCAGTTTCAGTTTGTTATAGGTAGCAAAACCAGATTCTGCAAGTTCATTTTTTGACAGTTTGATCTTTAATGGAGGAAAATCACAAATACGACGGCGGAATTTACCACGAGGCTTCACACCTACTTCATAAGTATTCCAAATTCCTGAATTATCCTGCCACTTCATAGTAGCTGGCATGTATTTGTCAACCTTTCTGTTTTCAATCAGCTCAGTAATATTGGTTTCGATTGTAACGTTAATAATATTATCGGCTGAAATGGCATCAAAGAAACTCTTCTGATCATAATCAACGGTAGTAGACTCAATTGCCGCAAATGGCAAAGAATTATCCGCAGTGGCTGGTACACTTGCCATCACTGGCAAAGTGCTGAGCATTACGAACAGAGCAAACAAAAAGGTGATGGTTCTTTTAGCTAAACCATTGAAGTGTGTAGTTAAATAACTCTTTTTCAAATTGTAATTCTCCTGATTGTATTTAAGAGAATTGTGCCGGGTTGTCATTTTTAAGGTTTTAATTTTTTGTTTGTCTCAAAATTGAGGATATACTGGATTTTCCATCACTTTTTTTAGATTTACGATAGGTTTTCATCGGCCAACTAAATAAAAATGATTTTTAGACTACAAAAATACGTAGATTCAAAACAAAATTCCAGTATTACTATACTGAATATGTTAATTCAACATTAAATTTTGAAAAGAGTTTAAATACTTGTCCTTTGTATTTGTGGGAGGTAAAAGTCAGTCGGTCGTTTTATAAAAGCAGATAAAGTAGATATAAATGTCTAAGCGTTTGATAGTAATGACGAATCAATTTTTAAATGGTTGCATTTTTTTGATATTTTTTTTCATTTCCTGTACCCCGGTGGTTCAGGAAGCGGTAGAGGTTTCTGTTCCCACAGAGCATTTTTCCGCTAAACCCAAAAACATTATCCTCATGATCGGGGATGGTATGGGGATGAGCCAGATCACTGCAGCCATGTATAATAATAACAACAGGCTGGCACTTGAAAAATTCAATACCATTGGATTGATGACCACACATTCGGCGACGGATCTTGTCACGGATTCTGCAGCTTCGGCAACGGCAATGGGGTGCGGGGTGAAATCCTGTAATCATTGTGTGGGCATCGACGCGGACTCCATCGCCTGCAAAACCATTCTCGAAGAAGCCAATGATCGTGGTCTTGCAACCGGGATTGTGGTGACTTCTTCTCTCGTTCATGCAACGCCTGCATCTTTTTATGGCCATCAGCCTTTACGTTATTTATATGAAAGAATTGCCGCTGATCTCGTTGAAGCTGAAGTAGATTTTTTTGTTGGTGGAGGTCAAAAACATTTTATTGACAGGGAACGTGATGACAGGGATTTGCTTCAGGAGTTGAGGGATAAGGGATATTCTGTTTCTGATTATTCATATAAAACGATTGACTGGCTCAGAACGAAGACCAATGGCAAAAAGAAAGTGGCCTATTTTTCTGCCTGGGAAGATCCTGATTATTTTTTCGAAGGCAGGACTTATCTTCCTGAGGCTACGGAAATAGCTATGCTTACTTTGAAAAATCAAAGTGAAGAAGGGTATTTTCTTTTGGTCGAGGGATCTCAAATCGATTGGGCAGGTCATGCAAAAAAGGGTAACAGGATGGTCGAGGAAACGCTGGAATTTGATAAAGTCATAGATTTAGTGCTGGATTATGCCAGAAAAGATGGTAATACTTTGGTAATTGTCACGGCAGACCACGAAAGTGGCGGCTTTAGCGTAAATGATGGATCACGGATCAACTATCTTAAAACCGCCTTTACAACAAACGGCCATACTGCAACCATGGTTCCTGTTTTTGCTTACGGTCCCGGCGCAGAAGATTTTGCCGGTATTTATGACAATACAGACCTCTATTTCAAAATGGTCAATGCTTATGGCTGGACCGAAATGGCGACAACACGGCCGGAACCTGATAAATAAACCCCGGTTGACAATATCAATGAGCAATCCTCTGTTTTCAGACAAAAGTTTCCCTCAAAAGAATTTTGTAGTTTTGAGGAATCAAAAGTGCTTTTTTACATGAACCGATTGATCTTACCGTTTTTTCTTCTCCTTTTCCCGGCTCTATTATTGGCTGAGGATGCACAATATTTCCAAACGAAGGCTTTGCCGGGCGATGGGATTTATTCCTTGTTGCGTCGATATGAACTGGATAAGCATTCCTGTAATTTTGAACGATTTTATGATCTGAATAAACTCAAGAAAAATGCAGCCCTCAAAATCGGGCAATCCTAC
>QQUB01000377.1 GCA_008501835.1 Bacteroidota bacterium | reverse complement strand
GAAAATGAAATGGAGTGTGGCCGTTGGACTTACCTTGTGGGCCTATTCCCTCATTCATTTTTATTACTTCGGGATATTTGCTTTTGCCCTGGGAATATATTTCTCCTGGACGACTTTGCGGGATAACAATTTTGGAGTAAAGGTAATTTTGAATAATCTCAAGCACTTTGCGGTGCAGGTGCTTGTGGCCATGGTCTTCTTTTTGTACTGGATCTATTGGAATGATCCTATAGATGACCGATGTGCAGAGCCGTGGGGGTTTCTGTATTTTCATGCTGAATTAAAAGGCATATTCGCTTCCCCGGCCCAACCATATTTTTCATCAGTTCCATACCAGAAATGGGATATCGAAAATACTGCCTACCTCGGTGCTGTAGCCATTATGGCCGGAACGGTGTTGGTGTTGATTTTTTTGAAGAACTTATTCTTAAAAGCTCCATTGAAGACGGAGTCTAACCATGATTTTTTTCTTAACAACTTATGGTTTACCTCCATTGTGATCCTGTTGGTTTCCTTCGGTTTGCCATTTACCGTTCCAGGTTGGGAGTATATGATTGAATATGTCCAGCCATTTGAGCAGTTTCGGTCGGTGGGAAGATTTGCCTGGGTAGCTTTTTACGGTTTTAATATCACGGCATTTTATTGGTTGTACACAAAAGGGTTTAAGAACAATTGGTGGTTAGCTATACCTATTGCACTCCTGTATTTTGAAGCATGGAATCATACGAACCATTATGATCTTTGGCTGGATAAGGTAGATGAATTTGAAGAAGGGGCAACCTTTAATGATATTGAAGGCATTGATTATTCAGAATTCCAGGCCTCTGTTCCGATCCCGTATTATAATATTGGTTCCGGAAATTTCTGGATTGATGTTACGGGGTTTGTCGGCCAAAAATCACAGACGCTTGCCATGCAGACGGGGCTTCCGATGACATCCGCAATGCTCACCCGGAGTTCTTTGTCTCAGGCTTTTAAGCAATTGGAACTGGTAGCCGAACCTTATCGGCTTCCGAAGATCCTCGATGACCTTCCTGACGACCGTCCATTCCTGTTGGTTTGGGATGTTACGAGGGCCAGGGAATTTTCTCCGCAATATGATCATATGAATCAGGGACTGGAAATGATCTATGAAAATTATCCCCTGAGGTTTTACAGACTGCCTCTGGAAACATTTGAACAACGTATTGCACAACGGCGAGCTAATCTTTTGACAACTTTTGATCAGGATACCTTATTGCAGGTTTATCCGAATAATTCAGACATTGATACCTCACTTACGTTCCTGAGCCAGGATTCTGTCAGCTACTTCCTGTATAAAGATTGGGATGGAGAACAGGCGGATAAGCACTACCGGGGAACAGGCGGATATCAGGGAGCTTTTAAGGATATGGCCAGCATTATTGATGAGGACATTCCACAAGGAAAATACACCCTTTCATTCTGGATGCACATCCATGAAGATCTGTATCCAAGAACAGTGATGCTTCTGGAGGAATACGATCCGGAAAGCGGTTCGGTTCTCAAACAGCATATTCGTCCGGTTCATCATCATGTTGCAGTTATTGGTGAAGAAGGTTGGGGATTGGTTGAAATGGAGCTGGAGATCACTCAGCCGGGTAGCAGATTCAGGATTAATACGCAACACGAAAAGTACAGGTTTAAAGGCCGGCCTTTGTATATTGATGAATTGCTCATCAGGCCTGAAGGCGATACCATTTTGTTCCAAAAGAAAAATTCATTGGTGGAAAATGACCGATGGTTTGAGTTTGAATAAAGAAGTGATTTATCTATTTTTGCCCTATGGATGTACTGATCAGAAATGCTAAAATAATTGCCCCCCAGGCCTCTTTGAATGGCAAACAGATGGATATCATGATTTCAGGTGGAGAAATCATGGAAATCGCTAAAAATATTGCCCCCGGGAATGCTAAAATAATTGAAGCCAAAGGCTTGCATGTTTCTCCGGGATGGTTCGACATCGGTGTGCAGACGGGAGACCCTGGTCTTGAGCATCGCGAGGATCTTTCAACCGTTTCTGCCGCTGCATCGGCAGGAGGTTTCACCGGAATTGCCTGTTACCCAAATACAGACCCGGTGACAGATTCCAAATCAGGCATTCATTATTTACAGCAAAATAGCCGGGACCTGGCAGTGGATTGTTTTCCTATCGGAGCACTTTCCGAAGGTTGTAAGGGCAAAGATATTACGGAATTATACGACATGCACAAAGCAGGAGCCTGTGCATTTTCTGACGGTAACCATTCCGTACAACACGCAGGCCTCATGTTGCGTGGTCTTTTATATGTGAAAGCTTTTGACGGGCTGGTGATCAATCACCCGCATGATGAAACGCTGGCTGCTAACGGGCAGATGCACGAGGGGTATGTAAGCACCACCATGGGAGTACGAGGTATTTCATCCCTTACCGAAGCCATAATGGTACAGCGGGATATTGAATTAGCAGAATATTCCGGCTCCAGGGTGCATATTGCTAATATTTCCAGCAGGGAATCTGTTGAGAAAATCCGGAAAGCCAAAACTGATGGTATAAAAGTCACGACTTCTGTTCCGGCATTGAATCTTTTGATGGATGATTCTGCTTTGACAGGCTTTGATTCCAATCTTAAGGTACTGCCACCCCTGAGAAGTGAAGGAGATATTGAAGCGTTGAAAGCGGGATTAAAAGATGGTACCATCGATATAATCACTTCCAATCATGTACCTCTGGAAGAAGAAGCCAAGAAATTGGAATTTCCATATGCTGATTTTGGAGCGATAGGCCTGGAAACAGCTTTTTCTGTTGCATATTCCTCCTTGAAGGATAGTCTCTCGATTGAAGAAATAGTCGATAAAATTTCTGGTAATCCACGTCAGTTGCTCAAATTGTCTTCTATAAAATTGGAAAAAGGTTCTAAGGCCAACCTGACCCTTTTCATTCCTGCTGCAAAATGGACCGTTGCTAAAAACGACATTCGTTCCAGATCAAACAATACACCTTTGATTGGTAAAGAACTTGAGGGGAAGGTATTGGGAATTATCAATGGAACGAACGTAATTTTAAATATTTAAATTAGGTGTAACCTTTTGGCGAAATCGTCAAAATTGCAATGATTTGCTCTCGCAGATAACGCAGATTAACGCAAAAAATGATGTGATTGTTCAATATCGATCTGAGAAAATCAGCGAGAACCTTAAAAGGTCTGGTAGAAAGTTTTGTTAACCGCCGGAGGAAGTCTTTAGGGAGGTGGTAAGAGTGCAAAGTGCATTGTGCATAATGATGAGTGCAGAATTGTACATCCCTGGAAGTTAAAGATAAGATCAAAACGACATCAAACCATATCAATCAACCCATCACCACCTTCCTTTTCCCATTTTTCCAATTATCCACTTCATCCTTCCCTTTCTTTTCGTCGAAAAAAATTGGGCCTCCAAAGAATTTATCGCATCTTGACAGGGAAATAATCAATTTATTAACCAACTTTTATCACTATGAGTAATGTATTAGATACTCCTCCTGCCACCGATCCTTCTGG
>QQUB01000700.1 GCA_008501835.1 Bacteroidota bacterium | reverse complement strand
AGCGTGGCATGGACCTGTATATTATGAATACTGCGGGCAAAGGAAAACCATCTAAAATAACCGTAACTGTAAGTCAGGACTATCGTTTTGATCCGGTTGAGAAAAAGACATTCTCCGATAATGTTAGAAATTATAATGTGTCTCCAAACGGAAAATTAGTTGCCTTAAATGTTCGTGGTGATATTGTGGTGAAGCAAAATGACAAAGAGAAAAAACGTACAAAAGTCATTACCAATGATGCGGCTCGTGATGAGAATCCTCAATGGCTTAACGATACCACCTTATTGTTCGTTTCTGACAGAAAAGGAAATAAGGATATTTATTTGGTACGATCCACTGATACTTCTCAAGTCAATCTTTATAAAACGTTCAAATCCGAAGTTGTTTCCGTAACCAGTACCCCTGAAGAAGAAGCTCGTTTTATGTTATCTCCTGATCGCAAGAAAATTTTAATCCTGAGGGGACGTGGAGTGTTGCTGGTGGCTGATATTGATGAAAATGGAGCGTTGACTAATGAGGTAACTCTGATCGATGGATGGGATACTCCATCCGGTGCGAATTGGAGTCCGGATTCCAAATGGGTTGCTTATGCCCTGGAAGATTTGAATTTCAATTCAGAAATTTACATACATGCTGCGGATAACAGCAAGGCACCTGTAAATGTGAGTATGCACCCCAGAAATGATTATGCTCCGGTTTGGAGTGCTGATGGCAGTAAACTGGCATTTGTTTCTGACAGAAATAATGCCGATAACGATATTTGGTTTACCTGGTTGACCAAAGAAGACTGGGAAAAAACCAAACGCGACTGGGAAGACGATGAGGACGAGGATGATAAAAATGGTAACGGTAAGAAAAATGGTGAGAAAAAGGATTCAACGGAAACTTTTACCATTGATATTGATTTTGAGGGGATCCATGATAGATTGGAGCAGGTTACGGCTTACCCAGGAAATGAAGGGGGAATCGAAATCTCCAAGGATGGGGAAACGTTTTATTTCTCTGCCAATGGAAGCGGTCGAAATGGCAGAAGTACCAAGCGGAATTTCATGAGCATCAAATGGGATGGCAGCGATTCAAAAGTGATCCTTGATGATATGTCTCTTGGAAACCTGCAGTGGGATGCAAAACAGAAAAACCTTTACTTCGTTTCCAGAGGCAAATTCAATAAACTTCCTGTTTCCGGTAAAAAAGTGGAAGGCCAGCCTTTCTCGGCTAAACTGGACATAGATCACCAGGGAGAAAAAGCCCAGATCTTTGAAGATGGATGGCGCGCACTGAGAGATGGTTTCTATGATCCTGAATTCCACGGAAGAGACTGGGATGCACTAAAGGCAAAATATAAGAAGCGTGCTCTTGCTGCCTCTACCAGCCAGGACTTCAGAGTCATGTTCAATGAGATGCTGGGACAATTGGATGCCAGTCACATGGGAATGTATGGCTCAGATCCCGAAAAATTACAAAGAGATCAGACAGGATTGTTGGGATTAGAATTGAAACCTTTAGGAAGACAAGGTGTCCAAATTACCTCTATCATCCCGGATAGTCCTGCCGACAGGGAAAACAGTAAATTGGAAGTTGGTGAGATTATCTCTGCAGTCAATGGAACCTCCGTAAACGGAGATGAGAATTTTTACGAACTGCTGGAAGGTGCTGCTAATGAAAGAACATTATTGACAGTAAAAGCTTCAGACGGAACCACCCGGGAAGTAGTGATCAGACCTGCAACCTCCCTGAACACAGAGAAATATGAGGCCTGGATCAAAGAACAAAAACGACTTACGGATCTGTATTCTGATGGTCAATTAGGGTATATTCATATACGTGCCATGGGGTGGACCAGTTTTGAGCGTTTTGAAAGAGAACTCATGGCCAGTGGTTATGGTAAAAAAGGAATTGTAATCGATGTGCGTTTCAACGGTGGAGGTTGGACAACGGATATGTTGATGGCTGTACTTAGTCCACGACAACATGCATATACCATTCCTCGTGGTGCTGCTAAATCACTCAAAGAGCACAAAAAATTCAAGGAAACCTATCCATACGCCGAAAGATTGCCTTTCCCACCATTGACATTACCATCTGTAGCACTTTGTAATCAGAACAGCTATTCCAATGCTGAAATTTTCAGCCATGCCTACAAAACATTAGGTTTCGGAACTTTGGTTGGACAGCCTACATTTGGTGCGGTAATCTCAACGGGTGGTTATGGTTTGGTTGATGGCAGTTACGTCCGCATGCCTTTCCGTGCCTGGTACGTAAAAGCTACCGAAGAAAATATGGAACACGGACCGGCCGTACCTGACGTGCTTGTTGAAAATGCTCCTGATGCCAAAGCAAATGGCCAGGATGATCAGTTGAAAAAAGCAGTGGAGATTCTGCTCCAACAAATTGATAAATAAAACCTGATGAACCAAAAGGCTAGGATAAATCAAAGTGTAGTATTCAGAACGGTACTGATCAGCAGTATCGTTCTGGCTATATTACTGACTTTGCTGCATCTTTTTATCACCAAATTAATTGATGCCGAAAAGGTGCTGGTTGGGATCAAACTAGTCATTTTTTGGATCGTAGTTACCTCGACTTTACGCAGTATCATCAAAATCCGTAAAAACATTGGAGGGCTTTGGTTATTATTAGCGGGCCTTTTGGTTTCAGGATTAGGAATAATTTTTCACTTTATTGCCCTACAGGTAATTCCGGCCCTTAAAAATGATATTGGTCTCGACCTGACCCTGGATATGAGATCAGTGGGTTTTTATGTGGGGGTGGGAGTAATCGCCTCCGTTATTTCCCTGATCAACATCAAGGTGAAAAATCAATTTTGGGGCAATGTGCTGGAAGTATTGTTCATAGCTGCAGTGGCGGTGGCTATTTTTCTGTTAGTTTAAGAAAAGAAGAAGTTTATGGCTTCAAAGAAAATAATAAAACCTGAAGTGGATTTCCGATTAAGTCCCCGTGTGGATCAGGTCGGAGCTATTGAGCGGGCATCCCGTTTTCAGACGAGGAGTATCAAAAAGGAAGCTAAGGTCGAAGGGTTGAAAATGGTTTTAAACATGATCGACCTGACCACTCTTGAGGGAAAGGATTCTCCCGGCAAAGTGCGCCAATTGGCTTACAAGGCAAAACATCTGCATGATTCTTATGAAGGTTTACCAACAGTAGCAGCAGTATGTGTTTATCCTTCTCTGGTGAAAGTTGCCAAAAAAGAGCTCGAAGGGTCTGATATTGGTGTTGCATCTGTGGCCACAGCTTTTCCCAGCGGGCAATCCTCTTTAGCCATAAAGCTTGAAGAGACAAAGTATGCGGTTGGTGAGGGAGCTGATGAAGTCGATATGGTTATTTCCCGTGGCAAATTCCATGCCGGGGATTACCATTATGTTTTTGATGAAATTGCTGCCATAAAAGAGGCTTGTGGAAAGGCACGACTAAAGGTCATCCTCGAAACAGGTGAACTGGGGTCATTTGATAAGGTCCGTCGTGCAAGTGATATCGCAATCCTTGCCGGAGCGGATTTTATCAAAACTTCTACCGGGA
>QQUB01000537.1 GCA_008501835.1 Bacteroidota bacterium | reverse complement strand
TCCGAAGTTCCAATCAAGGACGCCTTCACTCCCGGCTGTACCGGTGTACACAACCTGAACTGTATCAGTTAAGCATATCAAATTTGTATCGATCGTAAATTCTGCAGTTGGAACGGAAAAAACGGTAATGGAGGTCGTATCCCTGTAGATACATTCATCGATAGTATAAGACAAAATAATGTCGTGGATTCCTGTTCCTGCAGAATCAGGGTGAAAGACCCCGTTGTCAGCATCAACAATTCCGTTACCTTCCCAGGAAGAGGTTCCCGGTTCTGAAGCTACAAATGTGAGTGGAAAGGCTGTAAGGGTATCATAATGGCAAATGTCTTCAACGGGATCGATATCCAGCGTTATTCCTGTACAGGACAGGGTAGTACAAGTAATGATTCCACTTTGGGGGCAGGTAATATTTCCGGTTGGTGTGACAACAATTTCTACATCTGTATTAGGGCTCAGGTTACTGACCTGAAACTCGGGATCCACAACCAATAAAGGCGTTCCCCCATTGATAATAACTTCATAACCGTTAGCAGAAGGAATATCATTCCATGTAAAATCAATGCTGTTGGGAGTGATATTGGAACACATTACTTCCACAGGTGGGGATAGCTCGTTAACAATGATATTATTGTAAAAGGTCTCAATGCAACCTGAGGCATTGGTGACTTCTGCAGAGACGACTAAATCATCGGTTGGTGTTAAGATTACTGAGGGAGCATTGACTGGCCCAATGTCATCACCCCAGAAAATATTTGTCCAGTCAGTACCATCGATAAAAACTGTAACTTCTTCACCCTGGCATACCGCTTCAGGAGCAACCTGGAGAATAACATCCGGGGTTGGGAAAATTTCAACTTCAATAATTCCCGTACCTACACAACCATTGGCATCGGTTCCGTTAACGATAAATACATGATAACCACTCCCCAGATTGGTAAGAGTCCTGGGATTGCCGGCTGCAGGATCATCCTCCCAGGTATAGGTCAATGCCCCGGACGCAGTCAGGATGGTTTCCGTATTTGAACAGCCATTTCCATCCACATTTATGGTGATCTCCGGAGATGGAATTACACTAATAGTAATTTGATCAGTTTGAGAACATCCATTCTCATCCGTTGCAGTGAGTTCTATGTCTGTGTTTTCAAAAAAAGTATAGGTTAAATTTTCACCGGTTCCTATTTCGGTTCCGGTATTTAAGTTCGTCCAGATCCATGAAATACCGTCACTGGCTGACATTGTAATGTCCTCTCCTTCACATACTTCAGTAATGTTTGTAAGAATTTGCGGTGTAAAGTTGATGTATTCAGTTTCAATGGAAAAAGGCGCAGATGTGCATGATCCCAGGTTAGCAATAACCTCATAAGTTCCAGGCGTATTTACAGAAATGGTTTGCCCGGAAAAAGTTGTTCCCCCAGGACCTGTCCATTCATAACTCACTGTCTGGCTGCCTAGATATTGCGCTTCGAATGTGACATTTTCACCCGGGCATGGCAAGTTGAGTTGTTCTATGGTGATTTCCTCAATGACCGCAGAGCCAATATTCGCAAAAGCTGAATAATTACACCCGGTGGAGGGGTTTATTGCTGTGATGGTGTAAGTGCCGGCTGCAAGATTACTTTGGTTGTAAAAACTGCAATTATTGCAGGAACCAGTTTGATTTCCACTGGGATTGTAAATCGTATAATTTAAACTCTGGGAGGTAGATATAGAAAATGAACCATCGTTGGAGCCTGGGCAAGTTAGATCTGTAGACGTTACATCCACGATTGTTGAACCGCAATCGTTGACCGTACCAAGTGAAGTGAACAATGGGAAACCATCAGGGAAACAACTGGACCCATTCCACCAGCTACCGCTATCCGTATCACTGGAGACTATTACATTCAGACTGAGGTCTGCCCCCTGACCTGCACCGGGATTGACCGTCACCTGCCAGCAAAACACGAATGGAGGGGGAGGATTGGTAGGGTTCTGAATAATCATTCCATAATTATTGCCGGGGTCGTTATCTAAAATGTCAGTCGTACAAGTGGGATGTGCGCTGGCGGTAGATTCGAAAGCAAAACCGGGACCGAATTGATTACCGGAATGGCAGCCCGTCCAGGAAAAATAGAAATCCCAATACCCAAAATTGTCATTAGGGCCAAAGTTCGAGGGCGTAAGCGTAGAAGGATCCCACCCGGAACCCATCTCAAAAGTGATTCCGTGAAGTTTTCTGGTCCCATTATTATTCCACTGGCTGATGCTGAAACAAAATTCTACGGTTTGCCCCGGGGCGTAATACCCATAAGGGTCGCTTGGTTCGGTTGTCCAGGAAACTTCTTCTGCATCAAGGCATAGGTTACAATATTTTTCTGAAAAAAATTGAAGATCAAATGCAGCCTGGTCTCCTGCGTTACCGCCGGAAACCATTAAATAATAACTTCCTCCTTCTGCGGTGAAAGCAGTGATCGATGTGCCAACAGAGCAGGTAACCGGAAAGAGGTCGCCGCAATCATTACCCTGAAATAAAATGAGAACAGGATTGGCAAGCCCTGAGGTGACGGTGATGGTTGTTTCATCCCCAATAGCAGCGAAGGTAAACCATACTTCGGCCCCTGAGGAAGGGCTTGGTCCACCCGTACAAGCCGCATAGGAAGGGTAGGGGGAGGTTGGTGTAGCATCCACATTGGTGCCGGAAAAGGTGTGGGTGGCTGTATTGTTGTCATTACAGTCCAGTGTGGAAGAAAGGATGAGTGTTTGTGCACTTGAGCACTCATCATTGGCGGGTTGTGCCTGAAGCGAAAGGGCAAAGGCTGTACAGATAAATAGTTGAAGTAAGTATTTCATGGCACCTATTTCTCGATGTAATTAAGTAAAATAAGAAACAACCCTCCAAATGGGAGGTATAGTTTTAACCTAAAAAAATCTGAAAAATAAGGTGCGGGTTCTTAGTGGGTAGAAATTAATAAGTTGATTTCAAAGGCTAAAATAGGAATCTTCATAAGATATTGGCAATAAAATTCCACTCAAATGTCTTTTCGCATTCAAGGTGTTATACAAAGATTCCTTTTTTTAGATATTCGCTGGCCTGGAAAATGCTTTTTCAAAAAATCATTCTAACCCCTTCACATAATCTGCCAAATATTCAAAATATTCCCCAAGTTGGCCATTTTCAGCAATGGTAGCCCGCTGTATTACATCACTTTCTTTTTTGACCAATTCCGGTAGTATATGTTCAATAAACATATCCCCAAAAGCCTTTGAGGAGTCCCTTGGGATCTCACTCGGCAAATTATCAATGGTCATCATGTCAATGACGCCTTCCTGATGGGGAGTAGTTTCTTTTCCTGTTTTAGGATCAAATCCGAATATAGGATCACTGATCTTTGAGGCTCTCAATGTGGAAGGGATTGAAGAAACGGGAGCAATGTCACAGGTGACATCAGCAATAACCTTGATTTTAAAATCTGGCTGAGCCATTTCTTCAACAGTGAAGAATGCCGGTGCCTTGTTGTCCCAGAAAATACCGTTGATCATAACATCTGCCGCTCTTGCATATGGGGCAAAGGTACTTTCGTAAGCTTCGGGATTGCCAAAGAAATCCGGGAAAGAGAATTCGCCTCCATCTTTTCTTTGCACATAATTATCACAATCGATTTGTGTGAAAACGATATTTTCAAATTCTTTTTCCAGAAAATCCTGTGGAGAGACTTTTTCAATTCCCATGTCCTCCAAGACTTTTACAGCACCTGAGGACACGCGACCACCACCGGTCAGGACAATCTTGATGGCAGGCCAGTTGATATCCTTGTAGGAATCTTTGGCTTCTGCATAGTCAAAACAATCTTTCAGTCTTTTTATTTCATAAGCGCCGGAACGTTGAGCATAAGTGTAAAGTGCATTGTGGGCTCCAACCATACCAGCATAATAACCGAATGCGATTAAACGGCGGCCCTTATCATCTGTAAGTACCTCGTAGTCTACCAGGGAGATATTTTTTTCGAGGATGGCCTGCAGCAATTTCCGGTTATAGGATTGCTTTTTTATGGTATGTGAAAAGAAACTGTATTGCTTTTCCGGGATCAGCATGTCAATGGGTACTTCCTTGATTCCCATGAGAAAGTCACAGTCAGAAACATCTTCCACCAGGGCAATACCCGCCTTGGCATATTCATCATCTTTATAGGCGCGAACGTCAGAGTATTGGGCCACTACTTCAATGCCAAATGTTGATTTGATATGAGCGCATTGCTCGGGAGTGAGGGCAACCCTTGAATCAGGCGGAGTTTTGCCTTCTTTGATAATTCCTATTTTCATGTTTTGTTTTGATTTTAATTGATTTGAGCGCCACAAAAATAAGGATTTTAGCTCTAATTTTAATTGAATATCAAATTGGATTTTTGGGACCTTTCAATTTAAAGATAGGTTTTTCCCAAGGGTAGCTATGGTTGTTTGGAAAGCTGAACCACAGGGGCCTCAGAGAAGGCAAAGAGCACTTAGGAATCTTAAGAAATGACCTACAAACTCTTTAAACTCCCTAACCCCCTTAAACCCTTTCAACCATTTTATCATTGTTCCCTTATGTCCTTATATCCTTATGTCCTTATGCCCTTATATCCTTATGCCCTTATTCCCTTATTCCATTCCCCTTAAATCAGCCGGAACTTTTTTCTTATTAAAATAGTTCTTATTTTTGCAGGCCGTTCTAAAAGAAGGATGGTTTTTAAAATAATTACCAGGGGACGTACTGGCATCGACAGGAAATGTAACTGGTTAGTAAGCATGTCGGAGCATAATAATTCACTCCGTTAACAAATGATTATTAACAATTTTATATGGCAACACACGTTTTGCCATGGCTGCCTAATTCTAGGAATTAGCGCACCATTGTGCCGCTCGCTTGATGTCTGATACACAGCGATGCCGCATATCAAACAACCCTCAGGCTGGCAGTTTGACCCGCTCCGATCAAACTGTGAGATTTAGGAGATAAGGGTGATGATTAGGAGGGTTTCCAATCCGACCACCACCACGAAAATTTAACTGGGAACTAAGCATGTAGAAGGCTTTCGAGTGCTTTCACTGGACCCGAGTTCGACTCTCGGCGTCTCCACAAAGTAAAATTATAAACCCTTGCAGGTTCTTTTCCTGTAAGGGTTTTTTATTTTGAACCTCTTTGTTCCATTCTTTAAGGTTAATTACCACACGAGTTGACAAAATCTGCATTCATTATTTCAGAAAGTTCATTTTTATAATCCATTCGCGAGCCGTCAGTGTAGAAAACTTTTACTTTAAGTAATTTCAAACAGGTAATATTTTCATTGAACCAGGCAGTATTCCAATTTGAATTCAGGAATCTTTTTCTTGCTCTGATCGGACCAGAAATCTTTCCAGTAAAACTTGAACGACCAGAATGATTACATCTTTGAAGATCACCATTATCATCATAAGAGCCAACCGTGAAAAAGATATCCTGGATGGTTCTGGTTGTATCCAAAAAAGCCCATTCGATGGATAACTCCACTCCAGAGGAAGGGAATGTTTCCTTAACAGCTAAGCCCTTGATAATTATTGGCTGCCCTTCAGCAGATTGAATGATTTTTTTATTTAGTGAGTTGATTAACTCATAAGAAGAGTCCATTATTTCTGTTGGTTCAATATAACCGATTTTACCATTTTCTGATTTGATGGCATATAACCCATTGAGATAGTAAATGACTTCTACATTTTGTTTTTTGAAATTTTTATATGGAATACTATTGCTGGTTGGATTTTTGAAGACTTGTGTATTATCGGCAAGATCAAGATTTAGTATTTGAGAGGTTTTATTGTTTTCGGCATTATCATGCTTATCTATACCCCCTGCTTCAATTTTTTCAATTTGGGAGATAATACTATTTAATTCTTTCTGGTATTTAAAAAGTTGTGTTTCAATTGTGGAAATTTTTTCCTCTAGTATAACCTGGCGAATTTTTAATACCTTAAGTGGTGTTTGTCCAGATAAAGAATGGGGAGTTAACATGGAAAGCAGAGCGTAGAAAAGAAGCTTTGTTGTTTTCATCTTGTTGATCTTTTTTTAAACCTAAATATAATTTTTTTCCCCCACCTTTCTTAGCTTTGAATTCTCAAAAAAACTCATACATGCGATACTACCCAAATCTGATAAAATCAGCTATCTCAGCACTCCAGCGTATTTTCGATAAAGGAGAGCACGCCGGTACCGTGGTGGCACAAACCCTCAAATCAGATTCAAGGTGGGGGAGCAGGGATCGAAGGTTTGTGGCAGAGAATATTTATGGAATAATCAGATGGTATCGTTTGCTTTACGAAGTGGCTGGAAAACAACCGGAAACTGTCCAGGACTGGTGGAATATTTTCGGAATCTACCAGATTCATTTGGACAATACATTACCGGAATGGGAAGAATTCAAAGGCTTGGATACTTATAAAGTGAATATTCAATTACTTAAAGCCAAAGAAAAAAGAAGCATAGCGCAATCTGTTCCGGAATGGATGGATGAATTAGGGGAGAAACAGTTGGGTGAAGAAAAATGGGCAGAAACTATTCATGCCCTCAACCAGGAAGCACCGGTAGTTTTGAGAGTTAACACCTTAAAAACTTCTATTGATCAACTTCAAAAGGAATTGACCAAAGAAGGAATCGAGGCTGAAATTTTAACTTTAGATGCTTTGCGAATTGAGGGAAGAAGAAAATTGACGGCCCTGAAAGCTTTTCGAAAAGGCCATTTTGAGATCCAGGACTTTGGTTCTCAGCTAATTGCTCCTTATCTGGAGGTGGAACCTGGTATGAAGATCATTGATGCCTGTGCGGGTGCGGGTGGTAAAACATTACACCTTGCCTCTATTATGAAAAATCAGGGAGAAATCATCTCCATGGATATCCATAAGGATAAACTCAGGGAATTACAACATCGGGTGAAACGAAATGGAGTTCAAATCGTCACCACTCGAATAATAAAAGAAGGCACCATTTCAAAATTAAAAGAATCTGCAGATCGCCTTTTATTGGATGTCCCTTGTACAGGATCAGGAGTGCTTCGACGGAAACCTGATTCCAAATGGAAATTGTCACCGGAGCTAATGCAAAGCCTTCAAAAGACTCAGCAAAACATTCTAATCGAGTACAGCCCAATGGTTAAAAAAGGCGGAAAACTGGTTTATGCTACCTGCAGCGTTTTCCCTTCAGAAAATGAAGAACAAGTTCAGGAATTCCTGAAAAAACATGCTGATGAATTCGAACTCGAAAAAGAACAAACAGTTTATCCTCAGGATGGGTACGATGGTTTTTACATGGCCTTGCTTAAAAGGAAATAATTAACCAGAAACCAGTAACTTGTAACCTGCAACAATATTTCTAAATTCGCATTTAAAGAAGATTCAAAATATGAGATCTTATTTATTTCTTTTACTTATAGTTGTTTTTGGGGTGTCTTGTGGAAATAATGCAGGCAAAACGGAAGCAGAAGTTACCCAAACTCAGGAAGAATCCTTCCTCAATTTTCGCAAGAAGTTCCTACGGGATACTGCCTACCAGATGGCTCACATTACCTTTCCTCTCAGTGGAAGGCCAGACAAGGAACATGCCGATGATACCTTGCCCAATGGTCAGTTTGTCTGGACCAGGGCAAATTGGGATTACCATAGAGAACTTGATGCCGCGAGAAGTGGTTTTGAAGTTAAATATACCTGGCTGACAGATAATCTTGTGGAGGAAACCCTTGTAAATGAGCAAATCGGCCTGGGTATGATGCGTCGCTTTTCCAGGATAAATGAGGAGGAATGGGAGTTGATCTATTATGTTGGGATGAGTGGGGTGAAGTAACGTAGAGCGGGCTATAGTCTGCAATCTCCAGTTCTCAGTCTGCAGTCCTCAGTCCTCAGTCCTCAGTCCTCAGTCTTCAGCCTTCAGTCCTCCGTACCAGATAATAATTTCAGGTTTTTCAATGGGGAAATTATTTAACCGCAAAGTTCACGAAGAAGGCGCTAGGTACGCTAAGAACAAAAACTTTAGACCTTGCGTGCCTAGCGCCTTCTTTGCGCTCCTTGCGGTTAAATTTCAAGCATTTACCAAATTTTCTTCTCCATCAAATACTTCTGCACATAATCCTTAATCCCTTCCTCCAGGGAATAAAAAGGTTTATCATAACCTATGCCCTTCAATTTATCCATATTCGCCTCCGTGAAATACTGGTAAGTATCTCTGATATCTTCAGGAGTATCAATAAATGATATATTTGGCTCAAGACCCATCGAAAAGAAGGTGTTTTTAGCCAGGTCAAGGAAGGTACGGGCTTTCCCTGTTCCCAGGTTATATAACCCATTGTGATCACGGTTCTGATAAAAGAAATAACAGACATTTACCACGTCCTTGATATATACAAAATCACGGCTCTGATGTCCGTTTTCAAAATCGGGTCTGTGGGAACGGAATAGCTTCATTCCGCCGGTCGAATTGATTTGATTTAGCGTGTGAAAGATGACGGAAGCCATTCGCCCTTTGTGGTATTCGTTCGGGCCATAAACGTTAAAGAATTTCAACCCAACCCATAGGGGAGGAGTGGTATCCTGCTGAAGGGCCCAAATGTCAAAATCGTTTTTCGAATCTCCATAAGGATTGAGAGGTTTCAGAGCTTCAACAATGTCATGGCGATCTTCATATCCGTGTTCACCCAATCCGTATGTTGCTGCACTGGAAGCGTAAACAAAAGGGATCTGGAATTTTGTACAGCTATTCCAAAGGGATTTGGTATAGTTGAGGTTGAGTTCGTCAAAAATAGCTTTGCTTTTCTCGGTAGTATCTGTTCGGGCACCCATGTGAAAAATGAAATCAACTTCTCCTGCATGGTTTTCCAACCAGGATGGAAAGGCCATGCGATCCATTTTTTCAGTATAGGATTTGTTTTCCAGATTGAGGTTTTTGTCTGCTCTGCTAAAATCATCCACCACCATGATTTCATTGAAACCTTCATCATTTAATTTCCGAACGATACAACTGCCAATGAACCCGGCAGCACCTGTTACAACTATCATCTTGAATTTTTTGCAAAAGTAAGGAATGAGGCAAAACTTGATGCAGACTTTAAAATTTAATTTAAAATTTAAATTTTAAAGCAAGGTCTTTCAAAATTCATGGAACTTATTTATCTTTGCATCGCTTTTAAATAAAGCAGGGTATTTTGACGAAAATTCCCTTAAAAAATCTGGTGAGTATAGCTCAGTTGGTTAGAGCGCTGGATTGTGGTTCCAGAGGTCGCCGGTTCAAATCCGGTTATTCACCCTAATCAAAAAAAGCCTTCCGTTTGTTACCAATCGGAGGGCTTTTTTTATTCGTGATATTTATTTTCAATAACTAATTCGTGCATTAGTGGCTTAACTTATTCATGTCTTATAAGTACTAGGCTACCAATCCGCAAATGCCTTTTGGAATATATCCTGCATCAATTGCTCAAGGATGGCATCTATAGCCTCATCTTCAATGGTGGACAAATCAATTCCGGCATCAAAATCATAAAAGAAAGAAAAATTACTCTTCCAGCCCTTGTCCTCGTTGAGTGTTCCATCGTCATTGTAAACGATATAGTCGACAGCCAGCCGGATGGTCAAACGGTTAATTGCCGTAGTTTCTCCGGCCCTGGGAGCTTCTGAAGTAACCACGTAGTCCACCAGGCTTCCCTGGAATTCAACATCTGGGTCAGTATCGTCCCAAATCAGGCGTGTTTCCGTACGGATCTTGTTATTTAATGCTTCCTGAACAGTTACCTCCAGAGCAGCAGGAGAGCTAAAAGCATTGTTTTTGAAATTCGCTACAAAGTAAGTTTCCGTATTGGGATCAAGGCTGATACCGCTTAAGGTGTAACACTGTTGGAATGTCATACTTGCTATCACCGAAAAAAAGAGAAGAAAACTTTTCATCATTGCTATTTAAATAAAGGAAAATTAGTTGGCCACTTCCGCTTTCGTTTTTTATAACGCTGAATTGGTGGACAAATTACTCCATCTCATATTCCTTAATTTTTCGGTAAAGGGTTCTTTCCGAAATGCCCAGATCCCTGGCTGCATCTTTTCGACGACCTCCGTGTTTTTTTAAGGCTTTTTTGATCAGTTCCTTGGTGTTTTCCTCAAGTGATAAATTCTCTTCAACAACCTCCATCTGGTCGTAATCCTCATGAACTGATTTATCGATCATCACAGGTTTTACAGGACCTGAATAAACATCATCTTCCTCGTAATGAGCAGCAGGTGCCACATGTCGTTCCTTTTGCCCGGTGGTTGGGTAATAACTTTCTGTTCTTTCCCCGGCAAAAGCACCAGGTTTCAGGCTCTTGAATTGTTGGACGTCCGGAACCCGGAGATCATTATCCTTGATCAATTCAAAGACAAGTGTTTTCAAATCATTGAGGTCACCTTTCATGTCAAAGAGCAGGTTGTAAAGGATCTCCCTTTCCTGCATGGTACCTTTCTCGTCCAGACTGCCGGAACCTCCCGAGATCACTGGCAGACGTCGTTCCCGTAATTGCGGAGCCATATTCAGCAATTCCTCAACATCCATCAGCCGGTCTTCGGAAAGAATGGATAACTGCTCGACAAGATTTTTCAGTTCTCGGATATTTCCCGGCCAGGAATAATTTTCCAGCATCAACTTGGCTGTTTCTTCCAGGCGTAAAGGTTCAATGTGATATTTTTCAGCAAAATCAATGGCGAATTTGCGGAATAGCATATAAATATCCTCTCGTCGCTCACTTAAGGCAGGCAATGAAATCGGAACAATATTCAAGCGATAGAAAAGATCCTCCCTGAATTTGCCTTTTTTGATCTTGTCCTCAAGGTCGACATTGGTGGCTGCAATAATTCGGATATCAGTGGTCAGGATCTTATTGGATCCTACCCGGATAAACTCCCCGGATTCAAGGACCCGTAGCAAATAAGCCTGAGTGTCGAGAGGCATTTCCCCAATCTCATCAAGAAACATGGTGCCTCCATTATGAGATTCAAAATATCCTTTCCGCTCATTGATGGCTCCGGTAAAAGCTCCCTTTTCATGACCGAATAGTTCAGAATTGATGGTGCCCGAAGGAATAGCACCGCAGTTGATGGCAATAAATTTATTGTGCTTCCTGGGGCTGTTATCGTGTATGATCTTTGAGAAAACTTCTTTTCCGACCCCACTTTTTCCCGTAATCAAAACGGTAAGGTCAGTATTGGCTACCCGTACAGCAGTGCTTAAGGCCCTGTCCAGCAATGGGGATCGTCCAATAATTCCGTACCGTTGTTTTATGGATTGTAAGTTTTTCATTAATCAGTGATAAATTTTGTTTGGTAAACAATTGTCAACTGCATTCAAGGGAAGGTAGATTGGAGTTTTTTTAAAATACTCCGGCAATACTACCATCCTAATAATCCTATTGTTCTATTCTTTTCTATCCCTCTTGATCAACATCCGATTAAATTGATTGGCCGAAGCTGATTTTGACTGGTAGAAGTAGGAAAAAGCGATAATCGGCAATACTATGGATAGTGAAGCTATCAATCCCGCACTCAGAAAAATCAAAGTAAGCACGATGGCCAAAACAGCCATGGCTGCTCCAAAGATCAAAATTTGCCGCATATTCACTCTTGCCCTAACATTATTGACATGGTACTCCTGAAAGCTCAGACATTCACTACACTGCATCCGGAAATAACGACCAAGTTCATCCTCCAACTCACCTCGTGTGATCGCTGAAGAATCTACCTTAAAATCTTCCCGGCAGTTTTTACAATTGATGAAAAGTTCCATAATTTCTTTTTATGATTTCAACCACCAACGACTCGTTCGTTAAAACATCCATGTCATACACACCCCAAGAAAGTGGACTCCTGTCCGCCATCAACCGTCCACCGTCCACCGTCCACCGTCAATCGTCCGCCGTCCACCGTCAACCGTTTATCGTCCACCGTCCACCGTTTATCGTTACCCCTCAACAATCTCCCCCTTCAACGTGGCACTTGTCGCATCCTTCACTTTCACCTGCACATAGTCCCCTGGTTTCAAACCATTCTTTTTAGGGAACACCATCATCTTGTTCTGGGAATTTCTTCCCTTAAAATCATCAGCAGACTTTTTGGAATCCCCTTCGATCAACACCTTGAAGGTTTTGCCAATATCCGCCTGGTTGTGTTTAAAGGAGATCTGGTTTTGCAACCTGATAATCTCATTCAGTCTGCGTTTTTTTACTTCCAGGGATATATCGTCCTCCAGTTTCCGGTGTGCCAGTGTACCCGGTCTCTCAGAATAGTAAAACATATAGGACATGCTGTAATTGGCAAATTCCATCATAGTCAGCGTTTCCTGATGTTCTTCTTCAGTTTCTGAGCAAAAGCCGGCGATCATATCCGATGAAATGGCGCAATCCGGCATATATCGATAGATAGCATTCACGCGGTCCATGTACCATTCGCGGTCATAGGTGCGGTTCATCAGTTCGAGCACACGGCTGTTTCCAGACTGAACAGGCAGGTGGATGTATTTACAGATGTTTTCGTAGTTAGCCATTGTTTCCAGCACCTCATCCGTGATATCTTTAGGGTGTGAAGTTGAAAAACGAATCCTGAGATCCGGGTGGATTTTGGCAGTCATTTCAAGCAGTTGTGCAAAATTGACAGATTCTTCTGTTTCAGGATTTGACCATTTATAGGAATCTACATTTTGACCAAGCAAAGTAACTTCTCTGTATCCTTTATCAAATAGATCCGTTGCTTCTGCAACAATACTGTATGAATCCCTGCTACGTTCACGTCCACGAGTAAAAGGTACCACACAGAAGGAGCACATATTATCACAACCCCTCATGATGGAAATGAAAGCCGTAACCCCGTTGGAATCCAGTCTCAATGGACTGATATCCGCATAGGTTTCTTCCCTGGAAAGGAATACGTTCACTCCTTTCTCTCCATCCTCAGCAGTGGCGATCAGTTTTGGAAGGTCACGGTAAGCATCCGGTCCAATGACCATGTCGACCAGTTTTTCTTCTTCGAGAAATTTGGCCTTCAGTCGCTCTGCCATACAGCCGAGTACACCGACGAGGGTCCCAGGTTTATTTTGTTTAACCTTATCGAATAAGCGCAGTCTTTTACGTACCGTTTCTTCGGCTTTTTCCCGGATGGAACAGGTGTTGACCAGGATCAGGTCAGCTTCTTCCATATCCCTTGTCGCTCCGAATCCTTCCTCTGCCAGAATGGATGCAACGATCTCACTATCGCTGAAATTCATCTGACAGCCATAGCTTTCGATATAGAATTTCTTACCACCCTCATGGCCTTCTTTGTAAAAAGCCTCTCCCTGCTTACTTTCGTCTATCTCCTTGATAAGTCCCGATAATGTCGGATTATCGTTATACATTAGCTTGATTTTAAGAATGTTATGTCAATTGGTGTCTTCCTGGACAAATACTATTTTTTCAAAAAATAGTATTTGTGGAAAAATTTCTCATTTATTGGTGTGCAAAGGTAAACATTTTTGCATCTTAATCATGACAATTTGACAGTTAAACGTATTTTGTGAAGTCAGAGTTCGGGTAGAAAGTCGATTTTTCTGTTTGATTTTTGTGAAAGGGGGCATTGGGGTATGAAAAACCGACTTTCTAAACAGAGTAAATGAAAATCATGAAGCGGTTGGATGTCATAGAATTAATTTAATTACACCGAAAAATATTTGACAGATGAAAAAATTGATATTTGGAGTTCTAGCTTTTGCTTTAATGGCTTGTCAAAATTCAATGGATAACAGTGGAGTGGAATCGTTTGAGGGTGATATTGAATACGCTGATT
>QQUB01000017.1 GCA_008501835.1 Bacteroidota bacterium | reverse complement strand
GGAAGCGCAATTAGGTTAATCAAATCCGAAGAAACTCATGAAAAATATTGATGCCAATAATCACGTCACCGGACGTTCCATTTACGTGGATGATGTTCCTGAATTAGGGGGCACTTTACATGCGGCGGTTTATGCTTCCCCTCATGCTCATGGAAAGATCAAAAAGATAGATAGCTCTCAGGCAGAAAGAATGCCGGGAGTGGTTCGGGTTATTTCCTGGAAGGATATTCCCGGACAAAATGAGATTGGAGGCATTATAAGCGATGAACCATTGTTAGCTGCTGATGAAGTTCATTTCCAGGGGCAGCCGGTTTTGTTGATTGTAGCTGAATCAGAAGAAGTGGCCAGAGAAGCGGCAGGCAAAATTTCAATGGATGTGGATCCTTTGGAGGTAATCACCGACCCAAGAGTGGCCTTTGAAAAAGGGCATTTACTCTCAGATTCACGGACATTCAAACTGGGAAATTCGCAAGCAGCTTTTGCCAATTGTAAATACATTTTTAAAGGCAAAGCTATTTCCGGAGGGCAGGAGCATTTGTACCTGGAAACCCAGGGAGCCTATGCTTACCCTTTGGAGCATGGTAATCTGAAGGTGATCAGTTCAACCCAGGGGCCTACGGTGGTGCAAAGAACTATTTCAAGAGTGCTAGGACTTGGTATGCATCATGTAGAAGTGGATGTCACCCGGCTGGGAGGAGGGTTTGGTGGGAAGGAAGATCAGGCCTCAGCCTGGGCAACAATGGCTGCTTTGGCTGCCTGGCTGCTTCAAAAGCCGGTAAAATGCATCCTCCACCGCATGGATGATATGCGCATGACAGGCAAGCGCCACCCATATTCCAGCGATTATAAAATCGGATTGGATGAAAACCTGAAAATCCAGGCTTACGAAGCAGTTTATTATCAAAACGGAGGAGCTGCTGCAGATCTTTCTCCAGCTATTTTGGAACGAACCATTTTCCATGCAACTAGCAGCTATTTTATACCAAATGTAGAAGTGACGGCTCATTCCTGTAAGACCAATTTACCCCCGAATACGGCCTTTCGTGGATTTGGCGGGCCACAGGGAATGTTTGTGATCGAGGCTGCCATTGCTCATGCCGCTCAGGAGCTTGGAGTAGATGCCTTTGACATTCAAGAGGAAAACCTTTTGAAAAATGGTGATGAATTCCCATACGGACAAATTGCAGAAGGTTGTGAAGCAGGAAATTGCTGGGAAGAAGCTATTAGCATATTTGAATACGAAAGGATAAGGAAAGAGGTTAAGGAGTTTAACAATAACCACCTTTTGGTCAAAAAGGGAGTTGCCCTGATGCCTATTTGTTTCGGCATTTCTTTCACCAATACGCCTATGAATAATGCCCGGGCGCTGGTTCATGTGTATGGAGATGGAAGCATAGGCGTTAGTACCGGTGCAGTAGAAATGGGGCAAGGGGTAAATACGAAATTGCTGCAAATTGCAGCTGCCGTTTTTGGCGTGAATCCACAGCGTGTAAAAATAGAAACGACGAACACTTCCCGGGTGGCCAATACCTCTCCATCAGCGGCAAGTTCTACGACGGATTTGAATGGTAAAGCCCTTGTCAACGCTGCCAACCAAATTCTTGAACAACTAAAAATTGCGGCTAAAAATATTTTGGGTCTTGACTCTACCGAAGGTTTTGTCATTCGAAAAGAAACCGTTTGGATAAATGGTAAACCAACCTCCTTGAATTGGGAAGACCTGGTCAAAGAAGCCTTATTGATGAGGCTAAACCTGAGTGCGAAAGGACATTATGCTACGCCGGGAATACATTTCGATAAAAAGACTGAAAAGGGACACCCGTTTGCCTATCATGTTTACGGAACTGCCATTATTGTCAGTAACGTTGACTGTTTAAGAGGTACCTATACATTTGAAAGTGTAAAAGTAGTGCACGATTATGGTGCCAGCATGAATAAGATGATCGATCTAGGGCAAACGGAAGGAGGTATTGTCCAGGGCATCGGTTGGATGACAATGGAAGATGTTGTTTATGATGAAAATGGCCGGTTGTTATCCAATGCTTTGTCAACCTATAAGATTCCTGATATTTATGCCGTGCCGGAGGAGATTGATGTACATTTTCTAAACACCCCAGGGACGGACATGGCCGCTTTCAGATCCAAGGCTGTTGGAGAACCACCATTTCTTTATGGCATCGGTGCCTGGTTTGCGATCAAAAATGCCATGTTGGCTTTCAACCCGAATTTAAAAGCTGATTTTGCTGAGTCTCCTTTGACGCCAGAAAGAGTTTTGATGGGGCTGTATGGCTGATAAAACTTCTACATTTTACATTGGATATTCTGCGGTTCTGACGCGTATTTTGATTTATCTATCTTTTGTGGAAAATGAAGAAGGTTGAAGTGAGAATGGTGAACTCACTTGACAGAACCGCAGAATATCAAACAGCAGAATTTCCAACCTGCCTGCTGACGAAGGAGGCAGGTGTAGAAGTTTTGCAAGGGCGTTCAATTTTCAAAACTTTGCTAATCCTCTATCTTTTTTTCATAAACCTCTTTGTCAAAAACTATAGGAAGAGTCCATTGCATATTAACTAACTCTCCATTTCTAAAGTAGGTATCCCAATTTTGAATTAAGCCGGTTACCCTAATGGCTTCTTTGTCAATTTTTGGGTTAATTCCTCTTGCGATTTTAATATTAATAGGGCTTCCGTTTTCATCAGTTTGAAAAATAACAAAAACTCTCTTTTTTTCCTTCAGGTTAGCCTGCTGAACTAATGACCAGTTTATTTTTTCAAGTAAAAATTCGAATAAAAATTCTGGCTCAAGGGTATATTTTGACTGTCTGGTTTTGGTATTATCAAGGGTCCTTACCTTTTCAACTGTGCCATTTTTTATTGTAAATCCTTTTTCATACTCATAAATTGATTCAAACCCGCTGTGGAAATATTTTAATAGTTTTCCGAAAGGTGCAGTTATTTCATAGTTTACCCAACTTGCATATACTTTACCGTCCTTATAATATTCAGGAAAGATGTTTTCTAAATCTGCATATTCTGTCCCCAGACTGTCTCGGGAAGCACCTGCCTTGAAAGATGCGGCAACCCCTCTCAAAGCAGTTGGATAGCAGGCATTTCTATGGAATTCAGGTATAGTTTATCGTCAATTACTTCCCATGTCGCGACATAGCCTCTCCAGCAAGCAGTATATGTACATCCACTGCTGCCAAAAAGATTTTGAGGTGTGATTTTGTCTCTATCAGGAAAAGAATTTAATGGAACAGCATGTAGTAGCAAAGTGTCACCATTATAAATTAAAATATCAGGAATCTGAGCAGTGGCATAAAGAAATTGGCTGATAAGCAGCAGTAGAAATGTTAATAAGGTTTTCATGTTTTTGGATTCTGTCTTTCTTAAAAGATGTGGTTTGAGATGTTTTTGGTGTTAAAAACAAAAAACCGAATCCTGTAAATGAAATTTGAAGTTTTTGCTGGGATTTACGAGGTGTTTACTTCTACATTGGAAATTGGATATTCATTATTCTGCGGTTCTGCCGCGTATTTTAA
>QQUB01000615.1 GCA_008501835.1 Bacteroidota bacterium | reverse complement strand
TTTTGTTGCCAGATAAATCCATAGTTTTTTGAAAACAAAATTGGATCGTCCTGAAAAGTTAATCATTAACATAGGTTAAGAAGTGTTGCGGGTTGCGAGTTGCGGGTTGCGGGTTGCGGGTTGCGGTTTGCGGGTTGCGGGTAAAATATATTTTTTTTGTTAAAATTGGTTTCTGTGGTTTTAGCCTTTTGAGGACAATTTTGCCCTTATACGGCTTAACTGAATTGGAGTGATCCCAAGGTATGAAGCGATGTGATATTGTGGAATCTGTTGTTCAAGGCCGGGAAATTCTTTCCGGAAAATGAAATAATTGGTGGTAGCGTCATTGGTTACCATATGGATATCGTGGCGTTCTTTTTTGATCCATATCTGTTCCAGGATTCTGAGCATAAGTCTCTCCAGGCTGCGATGTCGATCAAACAACTCTTTGAATTTACGATAGGGGAAGCGAACAATTACACAATCTGTCAATGCCTGAAAATCCAGCTGAGAGACTCCTGAAGTCAGCAATGCCGTTAGCGGAGTTGGAAAAGTTCCGGGGATAAAAAAAGTTTTGTTGTATTCATTTCCATCTTTATTGTAATACACCCTGATTACGCCCTTAATCAAAAAACCTGCATGATGTACCCGATCTCCTTCCCGAAAAAGGAAGTCCGATTTTTTAAGTTCAATGATTTCAAGCAGGTCCGCCAGAGCCTTTTTGGCCTCAGGTGTAAGGGGCTGGATTTTTTGAATATTTTCAAAAAAGTGATCTAAGTGCATTTACAAAAGGTTTATGTCAAACGGGTTTCTCTGCCACGATAAAAAGATAATCTCCAAGCTTATTTTCGAACGACTTTGCCACCTGGGTAAACTCGTGGCTTTCGATATCCTGCCGAAGTTTCTCCAAACCTTTGGCAACTTCTTCAGCATTGGCCAGATCAGCAAAAGAAGAAATACCGGAACGTACCTCCGGTTTGAAATATAACTCCGGGTCAAATTTCCCGCTGTAAAGGAAGAGGTCCTGTAAATCCGGTTTAATATGATAAGGTTCCTTTGTAACGATTTTTAAGCCTGCCTGTTTAAGGGAATTCCGGACAGTTTGGGATGAAGGCATTTGCCTCATAGAATCCACAAGCATTTCTGGGAAATAATGGTTCAGCCAATACCCCTTCATTTGTTCAGGTGTGGAAGTAAAAATGACCATTTTCGCTCCTCTTTTCATAACTCTTGCCATTTCAACAAAAGCCGTTTCAAGGTTTGTCCAGTGGTGTATGGTTAAACTTGCGATTACTCCATCA
Organism: Bacteroidota bacterium; assembly: GCA_008501835.1. GTDB lineage: Bacteria > Bacteroidota > Bacteroidia > Chitinophagales > Saprospiraceae > BCD1. Next base: position 12,593 of record QQUB01000615.1, on the reverse strand, counting down.
AACCAATCAGAAGGAAATCCAGTTTGTTCAGCTGTCCCTAGTTGCCAATCAATATCCTGATTCCCGGAACGAGCTTTTTTGATCATTTCTTCAGAGGGGTCAACACCTGTGAATTTGCCATTTACAGCCTGTAATGCAATAGTATAATTACCGGTTCCGCAGCCAATATCCAGATAAATTCCGTCCTTTTCAGGAGCGAGGTAATAAGCTAATCTACCTACCAGAAATTTATCGGCTTTCCTGGTTTGATTATACTGAATCCCAATGCTATCATACTTGGCTTTCATCGCTATTGTTTAAAACCCGGAATGCTCCCACCTGGCCAGAACATTCCATAGAAGAGGACTTACTTTATCTTGCTCCAATGCTCCAAGCGGAACCCACTCTGCATCAGAAGCATCGAGGTCCGAAACGGTAGGCTTCAGTTGCTCTTTTTCGTCGACAACTCCCTCGTAAATTATCGCTATATGAAAAAGATTATGGGCTAGTTCCTGCTCCTGATATTCATGATTAAAGGAAATGACGTTACGCAAAGAAAATCGTTCAAGCGCTAATCCGGTCTCTTCCAATATCTCTCGCTTCAATGCCTCTTCGACTTCTTCTCCATATTCTATGGAACCTCCCGGAAGATCGAGCAAACCGGTATAGGGACCTCTCTTTTTATGAATAAGGGCCAATTCGTTTTCAGGAGAAAAGATCAGACAATATACTCCCAGGTGTTGCTTTTTTACCATCACCCCTGGTTTAAGATTTCATCAAACATATGTCTGACCTGTAAATCACCAAACCCGTAGATATTTTCACGTTCTGAAAATTCTTTAAAAACCGGCCCGAAATCTGTTGTCTGAAGATCGTGCATGATCTGGATCAAAGTAGCTTCCGGTCTCCCTGGGTTACCATTTTTTGGCAAGCGATCCAATTGAGCATGAATGGCCGGCAGAATAAAGGAGAATTTTTGGGGAAGACCGTTACCGGATTCCAATAAAACTCTTGGATCATTGGAACGATAAGCATTCCATAATTCTGCAATTACTTCAAGGTCTTCCTGAAAAAGTTTTACTCGTTTGTACAATGCGGTTTTCAATTGTTTCGTATCCATACTTCCAAAACCATATTTCGCATTTGGAATAGGCCGTATAAGGTAAGTCTCAAATGACTCTTTTTTCTGAGATAACAGATGACAAATAAACCAAAAATTAACCTGACAAAACAGGTCATCCTCGAACCACAAATTGATGGTCGTATTATTGGGAATCCCGAGTAATTTGTCAAACTCCGGGACCACAAGATCAAAATAGGACCCGGAATCATTTCCATAGGCCTCCTCAATAAATTCTGCCCGCTGTTGAAAAAAGTGCTCCAGCAATTCCCCATCTACAGGTCCATCTATTAAACATTCCCGGGCAACGATCAATTCTCCCCGAATTATCCCTGACAGTTGATCCTTCAGCGCATCACCATTTAAAACATGAAAAACCATATGACATTCTTTGCGACTAAATTAAGCAAGTTACGCCTTCTCTTAAACAAAAAGAAGCCCTTTGCACAGCAAAGAGCTTCCGAAATGAAAAAACTTGTTTAAAGTGAGGAATAAAAACCCTATCTAATTACTATTTTATCATAATAACTACCGGCTACAGTATCAATGCGCAGGAAGTAAAATCCTGCTGCAAGGTTACCGACATCCAGTTTAGTATATTGATCTTGTGTCTTTTGAGTAGTCACCAATCGGCCATTGGCATCCATCAGCTGGAAATTCTTTTCTCCACCCAAATCAACTGGCAACTGAATCTCGAGGAATGATGTTGCAGGATTTGGAGAAACCGTAATACCTCCTTCAAAGACAGGATTCAATCCTGTAATGGAAGAGGGTAATAATACCGCATCGATTACATGTACAACTCCATTGGAGGCATCAATATCCGCAACAGTTACCATCGCATCGTTGATGAATACACCATCGTTATTGATCGTTACGGTAACATCTTCGCCCTGGAGCGTTGTTGCCATCTGACCATCAGAAAGATCTGTTGAGAATACTTCTGCACCCACTACGTGGTAAAGGAGAATGGTTGCCAGATCACCGGTTGGATCCTGCAGTAAAGCTTCAACAGTTCCGGCTGGCAGGGCTGCAAACGCATCGTCTGTTGGTGCAAATACCGTGAACGGACCTTCACCTGAAAGATCATCTGCCAGTTCTGCAGCAATTACCGCTGCTCCTAAAGTAGTATGTACTTCACTATCTACAATGATGTCCACTACACTTGGCTCTGATGGTGGCAAAATAACCGCATCAATGACATGTACAACTCCATTGGAGGCGTCTATATCGGCTACAGTTACCATCGCATCATTGATGAATACGCCATTGTCATTGATCGTTACGGTTACGTCTGATCCCTGCAAAGTTGTAATCATTTGACCATCACTCAGGTCTGTAGAGAATGCCTCTCCACCTACTACATGATATAGGAGAATATTTGCCAATTCTCCGGTTGGATCCTGCAGTAAAGTCTCAACAGTTCCTGCCGGCAAAGCCGCAAAAGCAGCATCCGTTGGGGCAAATACTGTGAACGGGCCATCAGTTGAGAGATCATCCGCCAATTCAGCAGCAATAACCGCTGCTTCCAAAATGGTGTGATCTTCACTATCTACGATAATTTCAACTACACTCGGCTCTGATGGCGGTAAAATAACCGCATCAATTACGTGTACAACTCCATTGTCAGCATCAATATTGGCAACGGTCACCATCGCATCATTGATGAATACACCATCGTCATTGATCGTAACCATAATATCTGATCCCTGTAAAGTTGGAATCATTTGGCCATCGGAAAGATCTGTAGAGAACGCTTCTCCACTGACTACGTGATACAAAAGGATCTGCGCCAACTCTCCGGTTGGGTCAAGTAATAAAGCCTCGACAGTCCCTGCCGGCAAAGCGGCAAAAGCAGCATCCGTTGGGGCAAATACCGTGAATGGGCCTTCGCCGGAAAGATCATCTGCCAATTCTGCAGCAATCACCGCTGCTTCCAAAATGGTATGATCTTCACTGTCTACGATAATCTCCACTACACTTGGTTCGGCAGGAGGTGGAAGAATAACTGCATCGATAACATGAACAACTCCGTTAGAAGCATCAATATCGGCAACTGTTACCATCGCCTCATTAATGAATACGCCATCGTCATTAATGGATATTTCAATATCTGATCCTTGCAAGGACATTACAGTTTGTCCATGATTGAGGTCGGTAGACAATACTTCTCCTGCAACAACATGGTATAATAAAATCTGAGCAAGTTCTCCGGTTGGGTCTTGCAACAAGGCCTCAACTGTTCCCGCTGGCAGGGCAGCAAAAGCAGCATCTGTCGGTGCAAATACGGTAAACGGACCATCAGCTGACAAATCATCCGCCAACTCAGCAGCAATTACAGCCGCTTCCAGGGTAGTATGATCTTCACTGTCTACAATAATCTCCACAACACTAGGTTCACTTGGAAGAATAACTGCATCAATGACGTGGATGATTCCATTGGAAGCTTCGATATTGGCCATAGTTACCATGGCATGGTCGATAAATACTCCCATATCATTAATGGTAACTGTAATCTCGGAACCTTCCAAAGTCATAACCATTTGTTCATCAGAAAGGTCTGAAGACATTACAGCTCCATTCACTACGTGATACAATAATATCTCGGCAAGCTCTCCTGTCGGGTCCATTAAGAGAGCCTCAACTGTTCCTTCGGGTAAGGCTGCAAAAGCAGCATCTGTCGGTGCAAATACGGTAAAAGGGCCTTCACTGGCCAGGTCATCAGCTAACTCTGCAGCGATTACTGCTGCTTCAAGAGTGTTGTGATCTGCACTGTTCACTACGATATCTGTAATTGTTTGTCCAAAAGAGATCGTGAGCGAAAGCATCAAAAAAATCAAAGTGTTTAAAGTTCTTTTCATGTTTTGAGTCATTTTTTGATTAATAAAAATTAACCTTAAGGTGATTGGTATGCTCAGTAAACATGCAAAGACTATTTTTGTTTAATTTATTTTATTTTTTATTAAACAAAATATCATTAATTGTCAGCTTTCTTGCATTTTAGTTCAATATAGAGGCAAATAAAATAAACAAAATTGACTTGATTATTGATGGAAAACAAAGCTTTTAAGCCCGTATCAGTGTTACGGGTCCTCAATAGAGGGGACTGAATATTGAAAAGTCCTAAATAATGGTTTTGATATCAGTCACAATCCTGATTAACTGATTCTACTGCAGAGGTATCGAATCCATTCCTGGCTGCAACTTCGAGGAGTTGATCAAACTGGTCCTTATCCATTTCAGGGGTCCTGGATAAAATCCACAAAAAATTTCTTGATGGGCTCCCGACCAGGGCATATTCATATTGCTCACCCAGATCAATGATATAATAGTCTCCGGAAAAAGGCCAGAAAAACCGAACTTTAATTCTTCCTGGGAAAGCTTCATCCGGCACCCATGCAGTTCCGGTAATATCCTTATACCTTGAGACATCTTTGAGCAACCGGCCCTTGTTTTCTACTTTGATCTTACCATTGTCCTTTAAAGAATAGGTTGCTGTCACACAGTCCAGACCTTTTTCAAAACTATTGGGCAATTTGGCAATTTCATACCAGAGACCGGAATATTTATCCAGATCAACAACATCTACGGTAGGTAACTCTTTAGCAGTTTTACAGGAAAACAATCCCAGCATAGCCAGAAAGATCATGAATTCTTTTTTCATAGGACTCAGCTTTTAAGTATTGGTGAAATTCATTCTGTCAATTTCCTGATCATGCCATTGAAAATTACTCCATGGAAGGGCAAAACCCCATACCAGTACAACCTGCCGAATACTCCCAATGGTCGAAAGGTGGCAGTCTGAATCAATAATCCATTTCGGATCTTAAACTCCAGCCATGCTTCTCCGGGCAACTTCATCTCTGCATATAACAGGAGCCGTTTATCTTCTTTATCGGCAAGTAATACCCGCCAGAAATCCAGCGCATCCCCGGCAGAAATCTCCCATGGATGTTTTCGGCCCCGTCTCAACCCGACTCCACCTACCAGCTTATCCAAAAAACCTCTGATGGCCCACAGCCCATTAGCATAATACCATCCATTCTCCCCACCAATAGCCCAAATCCTGTTCAGCGTTTTTTCATCGTCATTAACCTTGGAAGTCCTTTTATCGACAAAACAACCAAAAGATGGCACTTCCACAAGTTTCGAAATTCCCCTGGACAACACATCACTGGACTGGGCATCTTTCCAGCTGGAAACTACGCTTTTCATTACGATTCGTTCAAAGGCAACTCCCACAGCTTCCTCATATGTCAGAAGCTTTATCCCCAACTGATCTGCAAGGGAATTTTGCTCACAGATCACCTCAACTTTCATACTGTCAACCAGATTTACAGCCAGTTTATAAGAAGTGGAAGTTACGAAATAAAGCCAATAGGACGATAGCTTTGGAGTCATTACCGGTACCGTAAATATGTATCTTTTCAATTTCCTGACCTGAGCAAACCTGAGCAACATTTCCTTATAGGTTAAAATTTCAGGGCCGCCAATATCAAAGCTTGTATCATACGATGGAGCATAATGCATAACTCCCATGAGGAACTCCAGGACATTCCTGACGGAAATGGGTTGAGAACGCGTTTCCAACCATCTCGGAGCAACCATAACCGGTAATTTTTCCACCAGATCCCGCATGATCTCGAAAGAAGCACTCCCGGATCCAATGATGATCCCGGCTCTGAGGGTTGTCAGATGGTATTTATTGGATTGTAATACCTGTTCAACATGCCGTCTGGAACTCAAATGTTTGGACAGTTGGTCATCATTCGATATTCCACTCAAGTAAATCACCTGCTGAACATCAGTCGATTCAAGACTCTCTTTGAAATTCCTGGCAGTTTTTTCTTCCAGTTTATCAAATTCATCGATAGAGGTTGACATTGAATGAATGAGGTAAAAGGCGACATCAATATCTTCCGGAATGACTTTCAGGGTAGATTCCAACAAAAAATCAACTTCAATGACTTCGAGCTTACCTTCATTATATTGCCCCGCATCGAATCTTTTTTTGTCCCGAACGCAGCAAACAACTTCGTGCCCTTTTTCTAACAATTCATAGAGCAATCGTTTCCCAATATATCCGGTTGTACCCGTTAGAAGAATTTTCATGATTTACACTTTTACGGTTGACATTCCTCCATCGACATGCAATATCTGACCTGTCATCCATGATGAATTATCCTGCAATAAAAACTCCGCAGCGTTGGCAATATCCGCTGGTGTCCCCACCTTCTTTAGCGGATGTCGTTGAGCATTGGCTTCTACCTTTTCAGGCGTATTGAGTAAACGAGCGGCTAAAGGGGTGTCTGTAAGCGATGGTGCTATACAATTCACCCGGACTTTTGGGGCCAGTTCGGCAGCCAATGCTCTTGTCAATCCTTCAATCGCTCCTTTGGAAGTAGCTACCTGGGAATGGAAATTAAACCCTTGCTGAACTGCGACAGTCGAGAAAAATACAATAGAAGCTCCCTGTTTGCTAAACCGGGGAAGGATTGCCTGTAAGACTTTGATCGCGCCGGTAACCTGAAGGTTAAAATCTTCCGTGAAAGCAGCAGGTTTAATCCTTTTGAATGGTTTGAGATTTATAGATCCCGGACAATAGGCCAATCCATGTATTTCATCAGGTAAAAAACTGAGGTCAGGCGCTTCATCCAGTACATTCAGCGGATAATAATTAATGGTTGAATTGCTTTGGTCCACAGGCGTTTCATGGTAAGTTCCATAAACATTTTGCCCTTTTTCAGCGAGCTGGATCGCCAGCTGCTTACCGATGCCGGAAGAGGCACCAATGATCAGAAAATTCTTCATTGGAAAAGTAATATTGTGTTTAAAGTTTGAATTGCTTTGGTAGCATTAAAACACAAAGTGGCAGCAATTGTTTTTAAACCAGCGTTAGATCAATGTATGTATAGTCCCCGCGATTCAGGAAAAAAAGAAAACTATTGAATCTTGAACGAACAATAAAACTGTCCCGATAACGTCGAATCAAGAATAATCGACTCAAATAAAAACCCTTTAAAGTATTATTAGCTATCTTTATAAAGACCGGAACGAATTCCGCTTGGTACAAACCACCCGATTTCAACAGTTTCGGTTGTTTGATTAACCAATAAATACCCGACGACATGACCAGAACACCTTACTTACTCTTTTCTGCTTTGGCAGTAATCCTGCTATGTTTTTCCAATTGTAAAAAAGAAGAACCACAACCATTGATCTACCGAACCTATGCTGATGTTCAGGAAGATTTTGCCGATATTGATATTTCTCCGGGCATACATGACGAGACCTTTGAGTTTCTCAATTCTATCATTTGGGAATTCAGAGTTATAGCCCCTGATGTTGCCGAAGGACAAACTTACCCGCTGATTCTTCACCTACATGGTGCCTCCGGGGGAAGTGCTGACCCTCATAAAACGACGGATTGTTATGTTGAACCTGGTTTTGAAGATATTGATGCTTTTATACTCAGCCCAAATGGGGGGAGTGAAACTTGGAACACCTTTGATAACCAAGAAATGGTAGTGAACCTGTTATTACTTGCCAGATCCATCTGGCCGATCGACCCCGACAAAGTTGTCGCTACAGGCTACAGTAATGGCGGCAATGGCAGTTGGTTCTTTGGAGAGACTCAACCGGAATTGATAAAAGCTGCCATCCCAATGGCATCTTCTTACACTACTCTTCACCCGGATGGATATGTCAGAGTCATGCCTATTCCAATGTATTGCATTCACGGGGAAGATGATACCCTTTTCCCAATTGCACAAACCGAAGAATGGGTGAACCAGACTGTTGATGCGGGCAGCGATGTAACCTTTGTAGTTGCAGAAGGCCTTGGCCATTATGAGCCTTGCAATTATGTGGATTACCTTAAAGATGCGGTTACCTGGCTGACGGATGTTGTGTGGGAGGAGTAGGGGTCAACCCTGTTGTAATAACCGCTCGAGATAATGGAATTCAATCCCATAAGTGGCCTTAATATTGTCGATCTTTTGAAGCACTTCAGGATCTGGCTTAGACAGGTCTTTTTGTTTTGTACCAACAATCAGAATATTTTTGGGCGTATGTTCCGTTGCAATGAATTCAAAAACCTTGGTTTTGTACCCATAAGCTTCCAGAAGGAGTGCCCTGATGGTATCCGTAACGATCTCTGCCTGTCGCTCCTTCAGGATTCCAAAACGGGTGATCTGGTCCAGATCATCGGTAGGGTCCATCTGCTTACGGATCTGTTTGTGACAACAGGGAGCACAGACTATCACCTGTGATCCAGACTGAATGCCCCTATAAATTGCATCGTCTGTTGCGGTATCACAAGCATGCAAAGCAATGAGCACATCGATATCCGGTAATTGAGCATCCTTGATGGTGCCCTGTTCAAACCTGAGCTTTGAAAACTCAGATTTATCGGCAATTTCGTTGCAGGCATCGACCAGTTCTTCCCGCAGTTCTACCCCGATCACATTTGGGTTTTGCTCTGCTACATGGTGCAGGTAATCATACAGGCCAAAAGTCAGGTAACCTTTGCCGGCTCCCATGTCAACAACATTATATGATTCTCCAAGCGGCACGGACTTTAATACCCCGTCGATGATCTCGACATATTTGTTGATCTGGCGGTATTTGTCCTGTTTGTTTTTTTTGACTTTGCCTTCCGCCGTTGTAATGCCTAACTCGGTTAAATAAACATTGTCTTTCGCTTCAATAAGCCGGTTCTTTTTTCTGTCATGGCTCATGGAAGGCTTAACATTTTCTGATGGCGGCTTTTTGGTGATCTTGGATCTGTTTTTCGCATTGATGGACAAGTGCCAGTCTTCTTCCAGCGTATAGGCCACTGCCTGAAGGAAGTCCTCTTGCAACAATGATTCCACTTTTTCCAGCGATTCCGAATACCCATAATTCTTGGTGATATCCTTTGTTGGGTAGCGCAAAACAAAGGACAACTGATCTCCTCTTTTTGTTTTTATTGGCCTGATTATTACCGTTCTCAATTCACCGGACTTGTCCCGTTTGTTGGCGAGTGTCAACTTAACGAAAGTCTGCTTATCCAGGCTGCTTTTGAGAAAGGTCAGGAATTGTTGCATTGGTAATTTATAAATTCAAGATCAAAAATGATATTGAAATTTGTTTAAAATCGTTTGATTTTGTTTCAAGTGGTTTCACATTGTTTCAAGGGTTTCAGAACAGGCTTGATTAAATCAGGCAACAAGAATAATTTCGTCGCGTCCCTTGCGCTTCTTAGCGTTCTTCGCGGTTAAAAAACCTAAATCCTCCAACACAAAATTAATCAAGATCCAGCACATTTAGTCCTATTCCTTCAGTCGTGTTGAAATAACCTGGATCATTTCCTCCGGCTTCAGGGAAATATCCACATGGATACCATAAGCAGGTTCTTCCAGGGCTTCAAACTGAGATCGTAACATATCGGCCTTCATATAATGCCCCTGACGGGCTTCCATGCGTTGTTTAATCTGGTCAAAGCTGCCCAATAAATAAACCCATTTTACATCATCACTTCCCGTTTCCAACATTTGTCTATACGATTCCTTTAAGGCTGAACAGGCAAGCACCGCTCCACCAGCCTTTTCCCATTCCTTCATGGCTTCGGCAAGCGTTTCCAGCCAGGGGTTTCTGTCTTTATCATTCAGAGGATTACCAGAGGCCATTTTTTGAACATTGGCTTCCGGATGAAAATCATCAGCGTCATAAAAATGCAGATTTAATGATTCTGCCAACAATTGTCCAATCGTAGTTTTTCCTGACCCGCTCACACCAAATACAATAACAATCATTTTTTGTTTATTTCAGTTCAAATGCAACTTTTAAACCTTCCATGGCATTAGGTCCGACCCATACCTCAAAATCACCGGGTTCCACAACTGTTTTCATGGTATGATTCACATAAGCCAGGTCTTGCTTTGTTATTTGGAAACTCACGGTTTTAGTTTCACCGGCTTCCAGGTCAACCCGCTTAAAATCCTTTAACTCCCGAACAGGTCGTGTCAGGGTACCCACCAGGTCCCGGATGTACAACTGCACTACTTCTGAAGATTGACGATCGCCTGTATTGGTAACTTCCACTGAAACTTCCAAGGTCTCTTCCACAGTCATAGTCGGGGAAGATGAATTGATATTAGTATACCTGAAATCTGAATAGGTCAATCCATAACCAAAAGGAAAATGAGGTGTAAATCCTGCATCGATATAATGGGATTCATTGCCCAGGGAGCTTTGCCAGGCTCCGACCGGAATGTCATTTATGTGTACAAAACTGGAACTGTCCGCGGGCCGGCCGGTATTTTTATGATTGTAATACAAGGGCATTTGGCCAGCAGTTTTGGGCCAGGTAACCGGTAATCTTCCACCGGGTTCCTGTACGCCTGTCAGAACTTCATAAAGCGCAGGGCCACCCATGGTGCCGGGGTGCCAGGCCATCAATACCGCATCTACTTCGTCTATAATATTGGTAATGGTGATGGGTCTTCCTGCCATAATAACCAAAACAATTGGCTTTCCAGTAGCAGCCAGTTTTTTAATCAGTTTCTCCTGTTTACCCGGCAGGTCAATATTGGCCCGGCTGTGGGCTTCTCCGGAAAGAATGGCCTCTTCTCCTCCAAAAAAGAGGATGACATCAGCGGAATTAGCTAATGCCAAAGCTTCCTCATACATGCTCTCGGAAGTGTCGCGACTATAGGCCATACCATTAGAATGTCCGGCGAAATAGACAGCGTTTTTAAAAGCTTGCAAAGGCGTTACACTTTTGTCTTTTTCTCCATCAAAGGTCCAGGTCCCCAATTGCTCATGAGGCGCATCCGACAATGGTCCGATCAAAGCCACCTTTTTGCCGGAAGCAACCGGTAAGACTTCCTCTTCATTTTTCAACAGAACCATGCTTTTCACTGCAGCATCTTTAGAAGCTTCCAGATGTTCTTTTTGATAAAACTTTGCACTCCGGTCCTTATCTCTGTAGGGATTATCAAACAAGCCCATTTTTAATTTGACCCGTAAAATATTAGCCACCAAAAAATCCAGTTGCTCCATCGAAACCTTGCCTTCTTCAACCAATGCTTTGAGGTTCTTTTCATAAGCCTGGCTCGTCATTTCCATATCAAGGCCTGCTTTGGCTGCCAGTTCGGCAGCTTGTTTTTTATCTCTCGCAACACCATGGGAGACCATTTCTATCACAGAATTCCAATCACTTACCACAAATCCGTTAAAGGCAAGTTCATCCCTTAAGACCTGTTTTAATAAGAATTGATTTCCGGTTGCAGGCATTCCATTCACTTCATTAAACGCTGACATAAACGTAAGCGCTCCCGCATCCACGGCGGCAGTAAATGGTGGCAGGTAAACATTGCGCAACAGCGGCTCATGAATAACCACCGTATTATAATCTCTTCCTCCTTCAGCTGCTCCATACCCAATAAAATGTTTGGCACAAGCCGCCATACTTGTAGGATCAGTCAAATCATTCCCCTGGAATCCTTCCACATACCCCCTGGCCATCAAACTGCCGAGATATGGGTCTTCTCCAACCGATTCGGCAATTCTTCCCCAGCGGCTATCCCTGGCAATATCAAGCATTGGAGCAAAAGTCCACCTGATACCTACAGAAGTTCCTTCTATGGCAGAAATCCGGGCCGCGGTTCTGGCAATTTCTTCATCCCAGGTGGCGCTTATCCCAATCGGAATGGGGAAAATTGTCTTGAAACCATGGATGATATCCCTGGCGAAGATCAACGGAATTCCGCTAGCACTCTCCTCCACAGCAATTCGCTGCAATTCATCCACATAATCCGTATTCATCACATTGAGAAATGCTCCTGCCCTACCCTCGCGGACGGATTGTTTCAAGGCTTCAGGCAGTGCTCCTTTCACCCTGCTGGAAGTGCCTCGCATAGCGGTTTGACCAATTTTTTCCTCCAGGGTCATATCTGCCATAATGACCTTTATCTTCTTTTCAATGGGATCTTCTTGTTGTGCCATTAGAGTGCATGGCAACAAAAGTGTGATCAAGAGTAAATGAAATAATATTCGATTTTGATTTTTCATAATGTAAATGTGGTCGGTACTCAATTTGCAAAAGCCCTCAAAATACGAAATCCAAAGGTATTGACAACAAAGGCATGTCAGCGTTTTTCAATTGCACTGTCCTTTAGGGCAGGGCTTTAAACAATTATGCTCCCCAGGCCTTCAGGCCTTTTTTAAATCAAAACCAAACAACACCAAAAGCTTCTGCCCTGATAAAAAGGTCTTGTTTTCAACCACCTATTCTCGATCGGAAATTTTATCTTTAGCCTTCCTGACCAAAATTTCTACATGGGCTTAAACATCAAAAAATGAAAAAACAACTTGGCCTTATCGGACTTGGAGTAATGGGTGCAAGTCTCGCACGAAATTTTGCCAGAAATGGAATAAAAATGGCTCTGTACAACCGTTTTGTTGCCGGTGAAGAGGAGCAGATAGCAGAAAAATCCATTGCCAAATATCC
>QQUB01000959.1 GCA_008501835.1 Bacteroidota bacterium | reverse complement strand
AGCGCAGAGATGAACTGTTCAGGTTGTCACACTGAGGGAAACTCAAAATTTGAAAAAACTAAAAATTGTAGCGATTGTCATGGCGGTTTTAATCAATCTCTTAAATTAGAAAACGAAAACCCTGAATGGGATTTTTCAAAATCCACAACTTTCACCTGTGCCTCAGGGTGCTCACGTTTGTAGGCTTTGGTAAATCCACACACTGCACCACCAAGCGGTGCCAAGGCTCCGGATTCATCATAACCAAAGTTTCCACCCATTCTTGTAGCAGAAATCAGGAATACATTTTCATTGCCCATCATCACCAGTTCCCTCATCGTGTTGTACAACAACTTCACACAAAGGTGTGTGGCTGCTTTCCACTCATCGTACTTCAGCTGACTGAAATCTCCAGCTGCATCCAGTGCTGGTAACCAGAATACTCCTGTAATTGGCTTCTCAGCATTCCATTTTTCCAGGCGTTTCTTCAACTCCTCAGCCTCCGGTGCATCATCGATGACTTGAATGGTTGCTCCCGTTTTCTTAATGGCTGTAACCAATGCTTTGCCTACTCCACCCTGATCAGTCATCACAATCACATGACTGTCGGCATCCAGTTGCACACCTGATGGTTTGCAATAAGTCAATTCAGGACGCAATTGTGGAACAGGTACTCTGCGTGGAATACTATCCACTGAATCAATGTCACCTTGAACCAAATCAGGTTCCGGCATGGATGTTTCCGGTGCTGCTACTGCTTCTGCGGATTCACTTTTCACTGCCGGACGACGTTCATAAACGAATTGGACGATGTGATTCAACGTCGGGAATTCGGATAAATCCAATGTATCATCCCGCTCAATTCCATATTCACCTCGAATTTCCGCAAATAGCTCTGCTTGCTTAACCGTATCAATACCCAAATCTGCTTCCAGGTCAAGATCAGGATCGAGCATATCAGCCGGGTAACCGGTCTTCTCAGCAATCAGCGCAACTACTTTTTCCAGAACGCTATCATCAGAAGGCTGGGAGGTTTCTACTGTCGGCTCAGGGACTGACGGTGATACGGGTTCCGCAACCACTGCTTTTTGCAAATCAGGACGTCTGTCAAAGACAAACTGTACGATATGATTCAAGGTCGGAAACTCGGATAATTCGAGTGTATCATCCCTTTCAATGCCATATTCTCCCCGAATTTCCGCAAACAGTTCTGCCTGTTTTACCGTGTCAATTCCAAGGTCGGCTTCCAGGTCCAGTTCCGGATCAAGCATGTCGGCGGGATAACCGGTTTTCTCGGCAATCAGCGCAACTACTTTTTCAAGTACTTCATTACCTGCCGTTTCCGTCACCGGAGCTACAGGAGCCACAACTGGGGGCTCCTGTACCGGTTCGCTTACAGACGTAGTCACCTGATTTTGTAAATCAGGACGTCTGTCGTAAACGAATTGGACGATGTGATTCAACGTCGGGAATTCTGATAATTGCAATGTATCATCCCGTTCTATGCCGTATTCGCCTCTAATCTCGGCGAAGAGTTCTGCTTGTTTTACCGTATCAATACCCAAATCAGCCTCCAGGTCTAATTCCGGATCGAGCATATCGGCTGGATAGCCCGTTTTCTCGGCAATCAGTTCAATTACTTTTTCCAAAACGCCATCTCCGGAGGCAGGTGCTACCGGTTCAACGGGGGTCGCAACGGGTTCCGCTACTGCAACTGCAGCAGGAGCAGGAGTTGCAACGACTACCTGATTGAGATCTGGTCGTTTATCATAAACGAACTGAACGATGTGCTGCAAAGTTGGAAATTCAGATAATTGCAAGGTATCATCTCTTTCAATGCCATATTCTCCTCTGATCTCCGCAAACAATTCTGCCTGCTTAACCGTATCAATACCCAAATCCGCCTCAAGATCCAATTCCGGATCGAGCATATCGGCTGGATAACCAGTCTTCTCGGCGATCAGCGCTACTACCTTTTCCTGAACACCATCACCGGAAGAAACAGGTGCAGATGCAACCGGTTCAACTACCGGCACTGTTTGAGCAGGTGCCGCAACAGCCGCTGGCTGGGCAACAACCGTCTTTTTCAGATCTGGTCGTTTGTCAAATACGAATTGAACGATATGCTGCAATGTTGGAAATTCGGATAACTGCAAGGTATCATCTCTTTCAATGGTATACTCGCCCCGAATTTCTGCAAACAATTCTGCCTGTTTAACAGTATCAATACCCAAATCGGCTTCCAGATCCAATTCCGGATCGAGCATATCAGCTGGATAACCGGTCTTTTCGGCGATCAGATTGATTACTTTTTCCAATACTTCATTTCCTGCAGCTGGTGGTTCAGTAGCCGGAGGTGTGGATACTGGTTGAGATTCGGCAACTTTAACTACCGGAGCCTGTACCAAATCCGGACGTCTGTCAAATACGAATTGAATGATGTGATTCAATGTTGGGAATTCAGACAACTGAAGGTTATCATCCCGTTCTATTCCGTATTCGCCTCGGATATCCGCAAACAGTTCAGCCTGTTTTACCGTATCAATACCCAAATCTGCCTCGAGATCCAGTTCCGGGTTGAGCATATCTACCGGGTAACCGGTTTTCTCAGCTATCAAATTGAGAATTTTATCCTTTACCGGATTTTCTTCCACTACCGTTTGGACCTCAGCAACTGCTTCTGCCTTAGGTGCAGCAGGAGCCTGAACAGGAGCAACAGGTTTTTGAACGATTTGCGGAGCTTCTTCCACATCATTCAGTTTATCCGCCATTGGATCCTTGATCCTCAAAGTACGCTTGAAGACTTCCATTTCCGGATTGTCCTTATTACCAATCTCCTTAAGCCACTCATTCCAGCGCTGCTGGTCGGCAATTCTATATTTATAACCGAGTTGATCAGGACGACGTCTTACGCCATCACCAACCGGAGTCCAACGCAATAAGCTCATACTTATTTGAGAACCAAAGCCAGCTCCAAGTCTAAGTGCATATTTTACTGGATAAGCCCCACCTTTAGACAGGTTAAGCGCGCCCAGTTCCGGATCTACCACTTTGAAATTCGGGACAGGAGGTACTAAACCTGTTTCCAGCGTTTTGATAGCCAGAACATCTTCAATACCAACAGCCATCGCATGTCCGGTCATTCCTTTGGTATTTGCGATAATGATCTTATCTGCAGAATCCCCAAAAACGTATCTCAGTGCATTGATCTCGGCAGAGGCACTTCCTCCTCTTGCCGGCGTATAGGTCTCATGGGAAATAAAGACCGTTTCCGCTGCGATCTGGTGCCGGTCAATACCCCACTTCTTCTCAGCTTTGGCCACCATATCTTCCATGATCATCCTGATGTGATCAACTTCAAGTCTGGTTGCATGGAAAGCACTATTGGCAATGGTGGTTCCCAAAACTTCGCAAATAGGATTGATACCCCTGTTGCGAGCGGAATCTCCTGATTCCACCACTATCGCTACACCTCCCATACCCACGATCATTCCGTGGCGGCGTTTATCAAACGGCAAGGCAGCTTCTTCCACTTTCTCATCTGTAGCTGCAGCACCAACTGCCAGGAACCCGCTGGAGAACC
>QQUB01000257.1 GCA_008501835.1 Bacteroidota bacterium | reverse complement strand
TGCCGTGTAATAATGCAAAATAAATCCAGTTCCATGGGAACGGCACAATTAGGCTCATAATCAATTAATTGTGCCGTTCCCATGGAACTCTGGATTTCCCAATTCATAGCAAGGCACTGACGTACCATGCTATGAGATGCCGTCTCTCTGAGACTGGGTTTTCGTAAGAACACCATTATTTTGACGCATATCCTGCTGAGGCAACGGGAGGTAGGCGAGTTACATAAAGGGCTCATGGCTGGTAATATGGAGCACTACGCAACTCTGATCGTTATTCTGTACAGGTGGAATGAATTCAGTGAGTACGCTTTTGAACAACTACGTTTCTCATTAACGTGAAAATAAAACAACCAAATCACTTCAAATTTTCAATATCCATTACCCTCCCCACCGGATAAAGCCGGTAGGTTGGCTCATGCCATGGTGATCTTTTGTAAACAAAATCCAATTGTCTCCTGGCAGATTTGGCAAACTCCGGATCTTCCTGTTTTTTCTTTTCAAGAGCCTCTTTGATCTTTGGATTTTGTTCCAGGTATTCCGCTGCCACATCTTCAAATACATAAGAAGAGAAATATTCCTTTTGCTGAAGGATCCCGTCAAAGAAGTTCCAGGCAAACCATGAATCAGGCGCCTGAGGTTCCAGGGTTTCCAGGATGTACCGATTGGTAGCCTGATCGGTTCTTATAATGTAATCACCCTTTTGAAAAAGCCAGTGGTGAACAACCTTTTCTACCTGGACCTTGGAGTGTAAATAATGTCCTTCGTATGCATTCCGGGTATCAAAATCTTTGATTCGGTACATTTCCACCTCCACCTTCTTATCTTCTTCCAGTCTTTCCATTACCACTCCATTGGCCTTTAATCTTTTTAAGACCCGACCGTAAGCTTCCGGAATAATATAGGCATCCGGTTTTTTAACGGTCAATGAAGGCTTGTAATACCTAAACCATGGAATCAGCTTTTCATAGGGAGCAGACCGATCATAATACAATCTATCCAAACCGGAAATAACACTCTTCTTGTATTTAGCTTCGTAACCTTTAAAAAGAATGGTATCACTTTTAGTGAAATCCAGATTCCAATTCAACTCAAAATCGGTTTTATTCTTAGTATTTTCAATGGCCTTTTTTCTAACAGTTTTCATCCTTTCTCCCTCATAATATATAAACTTGATGACGCTTTCTGAAAAGGCTAAAGTACTACTCACCCTGTCTTCAAAAGGCTTGAGCATGTGCGTTTCCGGCATACAGGAAATAGTGTTGAACAATGCAGCATATCCTGAAGAGAATCTGGGCAGATCCAAAAAAGAAGCAATGCCTTCGTCAGGAGTGTTTCTTGCATAAACGTAAGGAGTAACCTCCCAGTTTCGTGATTTCATTTCCCCAAAGACATAAGGCAAAAAGGTTTCACGCATAAAATGTCCAATGTGGGGATCTACTTTATCTTCCTGAGTAGGGACCAGGGTGAATGTGTATTGATAATCAGCCCCATTGGACGTATGATTATCGATAAAAACATCCGGTTGCCATTCTGAGAAAATTTCGTTAAAAGTCAGGGCGTTTCGGGAATCACATTTGATAAAATCGCGGTTCAGGTCGAGGTTTTTGGCATTACCTCTGAAGCCATATGCTTCAGGTCCGTTCTGATTGGCACGGGTGGTACTGTTCCGGTTGAGTGCCCCCCCGATGTTGTACATGGGAATGATGATGATGACCAGGTCCTCCAGATATTTCTGCAAAGATTGATCCTGCAAATATTTTCTAACCAGCAACATGCTCGCTTCCACCCCGCAAGATTCTCCCGGATGGATTGCATTATTGATCATCATGATACTCTTTCCCTTCTTTCGAATAGATAAAGGGTCGAAATCTCCATCCTGAGAAAGCACTGCCAGATGTAAAGGAAAACCACTATCCGTAGAACCATAGGATAACAATTTCACGGATTCATACCCCTGATCCAGTTTTTGATAAAACTTTATGGTCTCGTAATAAGTGGAGGAATAATTCGAATTGTCATCGTAAGGAATATGGAGGTCAGGTGTTTAAGCTGAACCTTCAGCGGGCATTTGAGAAAAAACTGAAGCTGCACAGAGACTACCACTAAGAAAGGTCAAAAGATATTTCATAACAATCGGATGATTTTAAAAAGGCTTAATTGATTCTCAAAACTAATTATAGTCCCTCGAAATAGGAAACATGAATTGCAAATTTTGGACAATGGAATCAAGTTTTATTACCAAACTTAAAAGGGAGCCTCGTATCTTGGCAAAAATTTTTGATAATGTTGAAGAAGATATTTTTTACCTTTTTGGGAATAATGATGACGCTGGTGGTTTTACAGGCACAGGATTCAATGGGAGTGGACACTACTGATATCGGCTATAAAATCGGTTATAAAATCGGTTCCTATCTGCCGGTGACTGTTTTAATTCTTATTGCTTTATTTTTTATCAGGAGGGCTTATCGGTTTAAGGAGAAGTAATGGGTTAGGTCAGTCCACAGTCCACAGTCGCCAGTTGGAGTGGCCCAAAAGGAACAACTGATTTCAGAAAATAAAAATCCCGGTCTCTGCACAAGGCAAAAACCGGGAATATTTATGAGTTTGGAAGAAATCGATTAATCGCGTTTGCGATCGTCTCTTCTGTCCCTGTTATCTCTTCTGTCTCTGTTGTCTCTCCTGCCGCCACGGTGACCTCCTTGGCCTCCTTTATTGCGGTGGTTTCCACCATCTCTGCGCTCACGCTCCTTATAACCTTCTGGCTTATCCATCAGTGCTTTACGGGACAAACGCATTTTTCCTGTTCTGTTATCGATTTCAACAAGCTTCACTTTTACTTTATCTCCTTCTTCGAAAACATCCTCTACGTTTTCTATTCTTGAGTGAGAAATCTCTGAAATATGGAGCAATCCGCTTTTGCCCTGGAAGTCCACAAACGCTCCATAAGGCATAATCGTTTTCACCACTGCTTCATAAACATCTCCCACTTCTGGTGTAAAGGTAATCTTATTGATCCAGGCAACAGCTTGGTCGATTGACTCTTTATTGGAACTGGAAATACTAACAATTCCTTTGTTATCTTCCTCTTCAATATTGATAACCGTACCGGTAACCTCCTGCATTTCCTGAATGACTTTTCCACCTGGACCAATAACTGCTCCGATGAAACTCTTGTCGATAGTAAGTTTGACCATTCTTGGAGCATGTGGCTTGAGATCTTCTCTTGCCACAGAAATACTCTCACTCATACAGTCGAGGATATGCAGACGACCTTCTTTTGCCTGGTCAAGCGCTTTTTCAAGCGTTTCATAAGGCAGACCATCGATCTTGATATCCATCTGGCAGGCAGTGATTCCGTTTGCAGTTCCTGTAACTTTGAAATCCATATCTCCCAAAGCATCCTCATCACCGAGGATACCGGTGAGGATCGCACTTCGGTCACCTTCGGCGATCATTCCCATCGCAATACCGGAAACAGCAGATTTGATCTGAATTCCGGCATCCATCAATGGCAATGATCCGGCACAAACAGGTGCCATGGAAGAAGAACCGTTTGATTCCA
>QQUB01000766.1 GCA_008501835.1 Bacteroidota bacterium | reverse complement strand
GGGACTCATTGCCAAACAGCTTCTCGTCCAGCATACAGTGTTAAAAACAGCCAAGAAGGAGATTGATATTTTTGCAGACAAAGTGATTTTACCATTGTCTGAATATTTCCCTGTTAAAATTACCGAAATGGCTAATTTAGAAAAAAGAACGATCCATCTTGAACCTCAGCGAAGGGAGATCTTTTTGTCTGAACTGGCTAATTTTGTACTCATACAACCTGTTGTTAAGTATGACAGGGAAATCAGTCAGAATATCAAAGAACCCAACTCCATTCTTCGCAGGGAAAATGGCACAATTGTGCAATATCTCCGGGACCTGGATTACGAGGAATCCTTCCAGAACTTTGTCACAGGTCTTCATGAAAACTTCTCCAAACAAACCCATAGTCCTTATCATTTTCTCACCTATGATGATTTCATCAAGAAGGGGTGGATTTTTGAAGTTTTTGAAAAATTCAGGAAGGAAGGTATTGAAGTCTACGGTATTAAAGACCTGAAAGGATTAAAGGTCTCTCCTCATAAAGCGAGTATTACTACTCATCTTTCTTCCGGTCAGGACTGGTTTGATGTGAAAATAAGCGTCACTTTCGGAGATTATGAAGTCAAACTCAGTGATGTTCGAAAGGCAGTGCTCAAGAAGGAAAGGTATGTTCAGTTAGGAGATGGAAAGCTTGGGCTTTTGCCAGAAGAGTGGGTTGATAAACTGTCAAGATATTTCCGTGCAGGGAGTACTGTTGACTCTGAGGGCGTTAAGATCTCGAAATTGAAGTTCAACCTGATTGATGAGATGTTCGATGAGATCGATGACATGGAGATCCTTCAGGAAATTGCTGAAAAGAAGGAACGGTTGCGTCAGTTTCAGCAAATAAAATCCGTTGCCCTGCCGGAAGGCATTACTGCCGAGATGAGGGGCTATCAAAAAGAAGGTTATAACTGGCTGAACTTTTTGGATGAATTCAGATGGGGAGGTATTTTGGCTGATGACATGGGACTTGGAAAAACCCTGCAGATCCTCAGCTTTTTGATGAAACAGGTGAATACCGTTAAGGTCCCGAACCTGGTAGTTATCCCTACTTCCCTCTTATTCAACTGGGAAAATGAGATCCAAAAATTCGCTCCCTCCCTTAAATACCTGATCCATTACGGAACTGATCGACGTAGAGACACCCGCGAATTCAGTGACTATGACCTGATTATCACCTCTTATGGCATCATGGTTAAGGATATTGAAATGCTGAGTGCCTATGAATTCAATTATATAGTACTTGATGAATCCCAGGCCATAAAAAATCCTGCTTCATTAAGGTATAAAGCAGCTTGCTTGCTGAAAGCAAAGAACAGGTTAACCATGACCGGTACGCCTGTAGAAAACAACACCTTTGACCTTTATGCTCAGATCAACTTTCTCAACCCGGGCTTCCTGGGAACCCAACCCTTTTTCAAGGACCAGTATTCTGTGCCTATCGATAGGGAAGGGGATGAGGAAAGGGCCGCAGAATTGCAAAAACTCATCAACCCGTTCCTTTTGCGAAGGACAAAGGAAATTGTTGCCAAAGAATTACCTCCAAAAATCGAGGACATCATTTATTGTGAAATGCCGGAAGAACAGTGGAAGGTTTATGAAGCCTACCGCAACCAGTATCGCAATATGTTGCTCGACAGAATAGAAAAGGATGGTGTTGCCAAAAGTAAGATGTATGTACTGGAAGGGCTAATGAAACTGCGCCAGATCTGTGATACCCCTGAGTTGTTGAGCGATATGGATGATTATGGAAAAACATCCATAAAAGTGCAGATCTTAATGCAGCATATTCAGGAGAAAACCGGAAACCATAAGATCCTGATCTTCTCGCAGTTTGTTAAGATGCTGAAAGTAATAGAGAAGGAATTACAGGATGCCGGTTTGCAATATGAATATCTGGATGGTCAGCGTTCCAAAAAACAACGTCAGGAAAGTGTAGAGAACTTCCAGGAAAATGAAGATTGCCGGGTTTTCCTCATAAGTCTTCGGGCTGGTGGAACCGGTCTGAATCTCACCGCAGCGGATTATGTATATATCGTGGATCCATGGTGGAATCCGGCTGTAGAAAATCAGGCTATTGACAGATGCCACAGAATTGGTCAGGATAAACACGTGATCGCTTATCGGATGATCTGTAAAAATACGGTTGAGGAAAAGATCATGAAATATCAGGCCAGGAAGTTAAAAATTGCAGCGGATATCATCACCACTGATGAAAGCTTCATGAAACAACTTGGTAAAGAGGATATCGCAGAATTGTTTATGTAAAAATTCCCGACTCTCAAGGGCCAGAAAGTCGGGAAAAAACCAACAATTCAATTGGTAAGGGGTTTTGGTTAACGGGGATTGGTTTATGAGTTCTTGCTGAACTCTAAACTCGGGATTTTCATTAACTCAGTACAGGCTCTTTCTTTTCTTTTTCCTGCAGATCAAAATATCTGTTGATCAGGTCAGGCACTTTTTCGAAGGCAGCTGTAAGACCAGTGTTAGTTTTTGTGGAAACAAACTCCATTTTGTCATCTTTTGCTACGAGGAATCCGATTGGTTCAATAGTAACACCAGCACCGGCGCCTCCGCCTTCAGCGTGGATATCTTTTGAGCCATCTCCTTCAGCAGCACCTGTTCCAAATCCCATTCCCACATGGATTACAGGAATACAGGAGAATTCTCCCAGTTTAAAAGGTTCACCTACAATAGTCTCTGTTCTTGCTTCTGTTTTAATGAATTCGGTGATTTTGTCTAGTAATTCTTCAAAGTGAAATTTCATGATAAACGATTTTGGTTAATAATAATATGAATTGGATAAGTAGCATTTATTTCAGCGTTCGTCAGCTTCTTTTTGCCAAAGCAAAAAGCATGTTTATCAGTCGATTTCGTACCAGTACGTTTATTTCCGTTTTGCCTTTATAATTGATGCTTAAGTTTGGTTTGCCTTTAAAAAAGTGTGTAATGTTGAAGAAAATCGGGAAAAGGTATCCGTTAAGTATATAATTTCGGGTATCAATGTTGACACGCATTTTTTCAACTTGAAAGGAACCAAGAGCCCTTTTACCCAACCGGAGCATTTTCCTGGTGTCTCGTTTTTTCTTTTTCTTTTTAGGCTTTTTTTCTTTCGCTTTTTTATCCTTTTTTAGTTTGAATTCCATCACCGACCAATCTTTCTTCCAAAAAGCGATTCGTAATCTGAACAAGAGGTCCATCGGTAATATCAGAATCTTTGCTTCACCAATTCCTTTCCATTTAATATGGTAATCGTTCTTTGCAGAATTGATACAAATTTCGAATGGCGAGATTAGCAGCCAACACAAAATAAAAAGTATGACCAATCCGAGTATTAACCAGACCACGTGTGTTGATTTTTAAGAGTATCAGACAATAAAATTTAGCCCCTTCGATGTTCATTTCATGAAGTTTTGTCTAATAAACTGGTGTCCGTTAAGTGG
Organism: Bacteroidota bacterium; assembly: GCA_008501835.1. GTDB lineage: Bacteria > Bacteroidota > Bacteroidia > Chitinophagales > Saprospiraceae > BCD1. The sequence continues at coordinate 102 of QQUB01000766.1, read as the reverse complement.
GATTTCAAATAAAAAGTTTGCACTTTTTTCGGCAAATTATCGCTGACGTTTATCATTGATTGTGGTTGATTTTTGTCATAACGAAAGGGGGGCGGAAGGAGT
>QQUB01000812.1 GCA_008501835.1 Bacteroidota bacterium | reverse complement strand
AACTGATACAGGGAATTCGTTTGATCCATGAACTATCAGCAAGACGTGTGGCATATCTGTTGAGTTTTGGAGAAAGGTTATCCACCAGATTGCTGACGGCCTTTTTACAAAAAACAGGATTGCCGACCACTCAATTCGCTGCCACCTTTATTAAAACCACTGGTATTAATTATGAGGAAGATGAAGTAAATTGGGAAACAACAAAGCTTTTGGTGAATGAAACGCTCAGGAGCCATTTGCAAAAGAATACCATTTGTGTTGTAACGGGGTTCTTTGGAACCAATCCAAATGGCTATATATCCTTGCTAGGTCGTGGAGGCTCTGATTTTACTGGAGCTATTCTTGCTGTGAGTCTTGACATCAACACGGTGGAAATATGGACTGATGTAGATGGATTTCTTTCAGCGGATCCCCGGGTCGTTGAGGATGCTCAGATCATTGATGAAATTGGATTCCAGGAGGCGTCTGAGTTATGCTTTTTTGGTGCAAAGGTTTTACATCCAAAAACAATTCGACCGGTCATTGACAACGGTGGACAGGTTTGGATTAAAAACACTTTCAATGCCTCACAAAGGGGAACAAAAATCATACAGCATGCACAGGAGGATCATCGGGAAGTCATTTCCATTTCCTCTAAAAAAGTCGGTTTGCTCTCTCTTGATTTATTTGCAACTCAAGGAAGGAAAAAAGCCATCCTTGCACAGTTGTTTAAGTGGGCCAGTGATAATGAAATAGATATCGACATGATAGCCGCCAGTGAGGCTGAAATCTCCTTTTGCATCGAGGACAAATATTTGGAAAATGCAGAAATAAAAGAAGCGCTTTCTGAAATATGTCCTTTCTATATTAAGGAGAACAGAAGTGTGGTTTGCATTGTATCTCCTAAAGAGGTAAAAGGACAGATTGGTGTCGCTGGAAAGATCTTCAACGCTATTGCAGAATGTGGTGTCAGTGTAGACATGTACTCTCAAAATGCCTCTGAAATTGCCCAGCTGATCGTCATTCAATCTTCAGAAGTAAAAAAAGTTATTCAGAATATTCACGAAAAGCTTGTGGCCCGGGAAATTTTAGCAGAAACAGCATAATTAATCACGAAAAAAATCTAGAAATAAGAGCTAAACTAATTAGTCCCTGTTAACCCAATCCAGGCAAGCCTTCATATACCCCATGGCATATGCCATTCCGGCGTGCCAGGGAGCATCACAGGTCATTTGAGGGGTGTGATCAGGAATCAATACTCCCTGGAAATTATTTTGCTTCAGAATTTGAAGAATTCTAATCATATCAATGTCTCCATCATCCACAAACACTTCTTTATAAGTCGGAACTTTGCCGATTACATTTCGAAAATGTATGTAGGCAATTTTGTTCTGCTTACTGTATATTTCCGTGGCTTCATAAACATTCCCTTCAGACATTTCAGCAATTGACCCCATGCAGAATTCCAAACAGTTTGAAGGACTTGGCTTTAGGTCAATCAATTTCTGATAAAGGTCGGGTTGAAATACCAACCTGGGGGTATTTCTAACAAAGGCCATTGGTGGGTCATCGGGATGTGCAGCCAGCTTAACTCCTGCTTTCTCCGCCACAGGAACCAACTCTTTCAGGAAATAGGCAAATCGGCTCCATAACTCCTCATGATCAATTTGTGACATGTAGCCTTCAGGAGCCAGTTCATCATAAACCATATTCCAAACCATGCCATTAGGGACGGGCGAATCATCACCTCCATCCAAACCTACTGATTGTGCTCCCCCTCTGGCAAACGGTCCCTGGATTCTTGTGGCCACGCCCGCTAAAGAAAAATTGTATCCAAAAACAGGGATACCTGCTTCCCCAACGTTTCGAATCAGTTGTTTTAAATTCTCTATTTGATATTCTTTTTTGGGGCCATCCAGTAAAACGTCATACCATTGTGCCGGATCAAAATTTTCGATAGCCTCCAATTCCAATCCATGAGCATTGATTTCTTCTTTGATGGAAACCAGTTCCTCCACTTCCCATATTTTGTCTAAAGCTCCGGCTCTACCCCACCCATCCAACTTGCCGACAGGTTGATTTGCTTCAGTTTTTGTGTGGGTCTTGTTATTGAAGTAATCTACCAGATGTATGACCAAATGTGTGGCTCCACATTGTCTGGCAAAATTATAGTGGTCGCTGTTGAGCATATGGTTGTAAAGACCAAATCCTAATTTCATTTTCTTGTGTATTTAGCCACGAACCTGCCTCCCTGTGGTCAGCAGGCAAGTGCACGAATGTTCTTTTTAGAAGGAATCTCGACTTAGTGGATTAAGTGCTCTGCTGAAGTCAGACAATATTTCATGCCCGGAGGCTGTAACCAGTACATTGTCTTCAATTCTACAGCCACCACCAAGTTCTTCTCCATAAATGCCCGGCTCAATAGTCAGTACCATCCCTTCTTTTAGGCGCAAATCACTTTGTGGTGATAAACCAGGTCCTGGGTCATGGTAACGAAACCCGACATGATGCCCAAGCGCATGGTTGTAATAATCACCATACCCCTTTTTATCTATGTAATTCCGAGCTATTTGATCTAATTCACCACCAGTTATTTCAGGTTTAACTGCTGCTATTGCCATCTGTTGCGCTTCTTTGACAATTTCATAAATCGCCAATAATTCTGGCTGAACATTACCTGTGGTTCCTGTTCTGGTTATATCTGCCCAATATCCATTTACACAAATCGCCATTTCAATCATTACAAGTTCTCCCGAAACTAATTTTTTCCCGGTCGTACGATTAAAGGTTCCTCCATAAGCTGTATTCGGTCCAGACATTATCAGCGGCCAAGCTTTTGCGTATTCAACTCCATTTTTACCCATTTGATTTTGAACAGCCGCTTCCACAACACTGGCCACTTCTGCTTCTGAAATGCCGGGTTCCAAATGGTGGTAAAAAGCTTTAATCCCAATCCCGGCAATTTTATTACTTAATGCAATAGCTTCTATTTCATGAGGTTGCTTTACCATATATAATTCCAGCATGGGACCTGTAACATCTCTGAGGCCTTTTACCGGAATGGCTTGAATTCTCTTTAAGAAATCCAATGGCAAAGGAGCTCCCTCTCCTGACATCAAAGGCGGAGCGGTTTGACCAAAATGTGGAACGTATCCAAGAGGTAAATGGTCAATTCCTCTTTTAAAAATATCTTCCTTAATTGTATTGAACAAAACTTCCCAGGGATCAGCACAGTCAATTATTCCCCAGGGGAAAGTTTTTATTTCAACCCCTTCTGGCAATCTGTCCCTGGGCTCTAATTCCGGGATATAAAGAATCGGCTTTCCGGAAGCCGGATAGCGGCATACAGAAACACCCCAAAGCGGAAGATATCCTGTGGATAATACATGCTCTTCGGTTCGCCAAAAAAGCAAGCCTCCCAAATTATTTACAACAATTAAATCGCGTAGTGATTTGTCTCTCGAATTTTCCATAATTAGCAATTTCAGGTTATTTCCTCGGAGGACGAGGATCATACGGGATGGTAGCCTGCATATATCCTCCATCGATGTAAATGTCTGTTCCGGTTATATAATCAGCCATGTCGGTACATAAAAA
>QQUB01000415.1 GCA_008501835.1 Bacteroidota bacterium | reverse complement strand
CTCTGCCCTCGCAGATAAACCATCAAAAATATTCACTCCTACAAAAAACTCAATTCCTGCCTGGGTGGCGGCGTCAACATTCTGGAACCTCTTGGCATTCTTTGGCTCCAGCCATGGAGAGAATTTTCGTGACAGGGTCGTATCAATGGCCCCGGTGATGAAATTGGTAATGTAGGAATAGAAGATGCTGGTACCATAAACCACTTTACTCACCTCTCCTTCCAGCGATACCTCCACCTGGTGGTTCGCTTCCGGTTTAAGTTCAGGGTTACCTACATATTCATAAGGATCAATATTGATCGAAAAATGATTGATATATCGCTCCATCATGTTTGCGGTACGAACACCCCTTCCTGCTGCCAATTGAAGTTTCGTTTTGGCACCAAGAACATAATCCAGGGCCAGGTTACCACTAATATTGATTTCCTGGTGTTTATCGAGATCCGGATATAGTGCCTTAAAATCAGCTGCAGGGGCGGCTGCCTCACTGACTACGTAGTCCAAACGGGTACCCGCTGTAACCGTCAATCTGGGATTCAGCAAAAACTTCGCCTCGCCAAACACTCCATAATCCGCCAGCATGGCATCTTGCCAAATAGAATCGACAAATACTTTTGGAGGATCAAATACGATCTCCGGATTCATCGGGTTTTTCTTAACTGTACGTGTGCGATCACCTTCTCTTGAAATAGTATTCATGTCCAGACCGGTGTACAGGATAATTTTTTTGGATGGAGTAAATGTGAACTCCAGTTTCCCCCCATAGGTAGTAGCAAATACTGGCGCAGACGCAAATACCACGTGGAAATTCGGACGATTCCCATTGGTCATCAGGTGATCGACATAGGAGTAAAAACCTTTGGCACTAATTGAATAAAATTTCTCTGAGATATTTTGCTTTTTGTAATCAATGCTGAGCACACTACTATTATCGTGTTCGGTGTCCATTGGCAGCCCCGCATGTTTAACATCCTTTCCATAAGATTGACGCCAAAGTATCTGTACTCTTTGGTCTTTCCCCGGATTCAATCCAAATTTGGCAGAATAGTCAAAGGATTTAAAACCTGAAGGAACCACCTCGCCATTACCATCTGAATAGTCTCCAAAATCATGGACCTCACCAGTTACCGATATATCATATTTCTCAGAAGCATTGCTAAGGGAAACACCTACGAGTTTTCCGCTTCCATTGGATTCATACCCGGCATGTACTCCGCCGTGAAACCCATAATCACTCTTTGTTGGAGTGTTTTGGGTGATCAAATTGATGACTCCTCCAAAATTTGGTCCGAACCTCATACTGAAGGGCCCTTTGATTAATTCAATGCGTTCCACTTCCTCAGACATGACGTGGGTTGTAATAGGGTCCATTCGGTTAGGACAGGCATGCATAACTTTTGTACCTCCGTCAACCTGAATGTTCAATTGCTCATATTTAAAAGAACGAAAAGCAGGGTCCATTGCATAACCACCTCTTTTGATGACATTAAATCCATTGACACCGATGAATAAATCAGCTACATTTTTTTGCTTCCCGGTCATCCTGACTTCATCTCTTATTATGGCAGATTGGGCAATTTCCCTCATTGGATTACCCGCAACCAAAATCTCCTCTGTAATTATCGGCCGGACTTCCAAACCGATTTCAAGCTTATCCGAAGCTTTTGCCAGTATTTCAAAATCTTCATAGCCTAAATGAGACACCCAAACCGTAATCTCCTCTTCAGTGGCCACTTCAAGTTGAAAATGTCCATTCTCATCTGTTAAAGTTGATGTTGTTGTCCCTTTAATAGCTACCAATGCATGCGAAACGGGGCCATTATTTTCGTTTTCCGTAACAATGCCTTTGAGGATATTTGCGGTTTGGGCAAAAACCCCGGTACTAATCAGTAGAAATGCGAAAAAAAGAAATATATGTTTAATCATGATTTTTATTTTGATATAGTTTAATTACGTAGACAAGTAAATGTCTCCGGGTCAGGCCCGGTTTCCTGTTCATTTAATTGCTACAATAGGTTCATAACCATTATGAAACTCATAATAGCTGGTAAAATTGAAGTACCTTTTAACACCACGGGAGGTAAAACACAACCATTGTTCGAATGCGTGAATCACAAGGAACCTTCTGATTAGGTTCCATTTCGCATCTAATCGATGGAAAATTTACAATCCGGGTTTGCTACGACCATGATTCCTCACATCCATTAATACCATTTAGGTTTGGTATGAGAACCATTTGGTTGCAAACACAAGCATGAAATTTTTCAAAAAACAGAATGGTGTTTAGGTTGTTAAACCATATTTGGGAGGGTGGAAAACAGAAGGTTGTTCCGGATCAGAAAAGGGCTCCTGATAATAAAAATCCCTGTTATCTGTTAGGAAGTCAGATAATTTTATTGTCGAGGGGTGCAGTTTGGGATGAAACAGGTTGATAGTTCTTTCGTCAATGGATCGTTGAGCGTTTTTCTTCCACCGATCACGATCCTCTTTCACATCCTCAATCACTTTGGACAAATGACATTTTCCTGAACACATCAATTCCGGTCTATCCAGGTTTTCACAAAATTTTTCGGCTATTTTATCTCTGTTGGAATAATACCAGGCATACACAAGCGTCACCTTCCAGGACTGCACAAAAAATGCAGGGAGGAATACTGCCAGCATAAAAATGGCCTTGATATTTAATTTTTCAGACACTTGTTACAAAATATTCCATAAAGAATAAAGCAAAGGTAATAAATGACTCATTGCGAGAAGGTAACAAAAATCACCATTATTGAGAATAATTGTTTTTACTCTTTCAAAAGAATATTTTTAACCAATGCCATCCGGTTGCCCTGTTGTGATTTGCCATCTGTACATTCCGAAATAAAGCAGGCCCTTCCCTGTTTAGCCAGAGAAGGGCCAGTATTGTTGTCATCAATCAAGGTCAGATACCATCAATCTAAACTCCCGGCTGTTCGGGCATTACCATCAGCTCAGCTTTAAATCTATTTCACTGTAAATAACCAATGGTAGTTGGCCAGAACTTATATTGGCGAATATGGTCATCACCAGGAAGTATTGCTGGTTCTTCTTGGGTTTTGGAATTCCACTGACCAGATTGTCAATATATTTGCTCAACTCAATGCTCGGAGCAACCGCACCTGATTCCATTACTTGTTCACTACTGAACAATACCGGGGTTCTGGCGCTGATCACACTACCGGAGTTTTGAGATGCCAGCGGGAATTTTGTCTCAATACTCAAGCTGAATTTCACCTCTTGAACCTTATTATTAGAATTCTTCGGATCCTTGAAGAACAACTCAAATAAATTGGTCAAAGTGGTTTTTAAATCACTTCCGGGGAAAGAAATAGCAGCACTATTCTCGTTCAACGGGACCAAAGGTGTTGGGAATTTCACAGACTCGGTAGTGTAAACAAAAGCTTTATTCACCGTACCTCCGTCCATATCGAGGTCTTCATTTCGTACGACATATGCTGAAACATTAACACTCTGGTGAGTCAGGATAAACATATCCTGGAAGGTCAGTTGAAGTTGATTTCCACTACCTCCACTGCTGTTATAGGTTCTG
>QQUB01000553.1 GCA_008501835.1 Bacteroidota bacterium | reverse complement strand
ACTTCTGTTGAAGCTGACATGCTTCAGATAACATTGATAAAGACTTTTCATTTCTGACCAACCCCTTTAAAAAAGCCATTTCACAACCAAATTTAAGCATTGAATTAACCCAAAATGCATTTAAATACTCTTCTAGATTCAAAACTTGATCAATCCTGTCTTTGTAACTTGATGTATTCTTATAAAAATATTTTAAGTGCTGTAACTCCAACTTCCTAAACTCATTCCACATATCCTGATTATCATCCTCATCCAGCCGGCTCCTGATCTGTTCAAAATATTTTTGATAAAAAGGCTGAATATTCCTTTCCCGGTAAATATCCATTAACATTTTCTCCCTTTTGTATCCGGCTTTTTGGGTTTCCAGCCACAACAAATAATCTTCCAGGTATTTTTTTATTTCACCCAGGGTATTGAACAAATTGGATCGTTGACTTTTACTGACAAGCGGCTGCCCAAAAATCTTTTGATAAGCATATCCTGCTTCAAGTTTCTTAACTAACCTAAAATCAGGGTGGTATTTATGTAAGTAGTCGAAGGTAGTAAGCAACACTTTTTGCCGGGGATAAAATCCCTTTAGATAGGATCCAAAACCCTTCATCTCCTCAGAGGATAATTTTTTTAGCAAAAAAAACAATTTACTACTAAGCAAAATTCAAAATTTTACGGTGAAATTTCTTGAAAATAACTGCAAACACAGAAAATGACCCTTAAAGGTAAAAAGTAATTTTTTTAATCACAATAAAACAATCATATCTTATTGTTTATCAATACAATAAAATCAATTTAATTAAAAATATCAATGCCATTATTTTTGCAAAAAATTGATTAACTGCAAAGCAAAAAAACTAAAATTATTAAAAAAAATCCGGTGAAAACGGTGAAAATTGTATGTGAAATTTTAATCTGGTAAGTACATCTTTGTGGCGTTGGCACAAAGTACCAAATGATAGAGTTTGAAAAGAGGTAGAGGCTGTTTCAAAAGTAGTTACTCGATAATCTGTGAAAAATCTTATCTCACATTCAAATAAGATGGAACACAGATCCAGCGGGTCAAACGGATTAGAACGGATTTGTTTATTTGTTAACGCAAAAGTTTGCTCCCATTTACTTTTGTTACAGCCTCACCCCATTGACCAAGGCCATAAAATACCCGACACATGACTGAAAATCGAAAATACATTCTGGACAGGTTTGAAGCTCACATCTATGAACACTACAAAGCTTTTTGCAAAAGACAAAACCTGCCCCAAAGCCTGTCGGGATTCATTACATTTTTGATTGATCAGGAGATTGTCCCCCACAGCAGTATTAAAAAATACACGGTGATCCACGAATATGAAAATTTGACCAAAAACCAAAAGACCCAAAAGACCAGGGCCGTATTCACTTTGGCTGATCGTTTCAACATTTCGGAAAGGTCGGTTTGGGGAATACTGAAAAAGGATCGAAACGCCTAAAACCCGCTCTCTCTATGACCAGGATGAAAACAAGAACCAACCCCTCGTCATAGTCGTAATGATGAGTAACTGTGCGGGTCCACTGTAAATGGGATTTTGTGGGCCTGCACGTGCTTTTCACCCCGACATTACACTTCGAAACCTGCCTTACTGCGACAGCAGGCAAGGTTCATTATTCATTATTCTGCTGTTCTGCTGTTCTGCCCCATTTGAATGTTACGGGTTGCGAGTTTTGGATTACGGGTTCAGGCCTTGCGTACTTTGCGGTTAAATAGTCTTAGCGTCTTTTGACAAATAGGGCGGAACCGCAAAATATCGAATGTCCAATGTAGAATGTAGAAGTTTTCAGGCTACGCCAAAGCCTCCCAAAGAACCTCCACCGGATGCAAAGCCTTTTTCCCGGTTCCATCGGCAATCTGTTGTCGGCAACTGGCTCCTGGTGCTGCGACTACAGCAGAGGGGTCACCTCCCCGAATGGCCGGAAACAGTACCATTTCTCCGATCTTCATGCTCAGATCATAATGCTCCTTTTCAAATCCAAAGGAGCCTGCCATTCCGCAACAACCTGATGGTATCGTTTCAACAGAATAATTTTTGGGAAGGCTCATAATGAAAGCCGAATACTCTTGTCCGGACAAGGATTTTTGATGGCAATGACCGTGGAACATAATTTTGCGTGAAGCTTCGGTGAAAGCATCTGAAGTGATGTTCCCTCTTTCAATTTCCCGGTGAAGGAATTCTTCGATGGTCAAGGTGTGGGGTGCCAGTTTAATGGCGTTTCCCTTTAATTCCCCCCGCAATAAACTAATGTATTCATCCCGGAAGCCTAAAATCCCGGAAGGTTCTATGCCCACAAGCGGCACCTGCTCAGAGATCAATGGAAAGAAGGTCTTTACATTCCTTTCCGCCGTTTTTTTGGCTTCCGCCATCAAACCTTTAGAAATGTGTACCCGTGCACTGTCCGTCCAGGGTTTCATTTTCACTTCATACCCTAACTTTGTCAGTAACTCCACAGCTTTTATACCGATCTCCGTATCATTAAAATGAACTACTTCCTCACAGAATAAATACAATTGTCCCTTTATAGGAGTTGTAACTTGCGGGCGATGCTGTTTATACCATTTATACAAGGTTGTAGAGTGCAATAAAGGCAAGGAACGTTTGCGGGCTACACCAAGGACCAGCTTTAGCATTCCGCTGAAAATCCTGTTCTTAAGGAAAAAATTAGTGACTCCCGGCACAAGGCTACCCAATTTATTCAGCCTGGCCGACCATCCAAAGAAACGACTACGGAAAGGCACCCGGTGGGTTTGATAATATTGATGAAGAAACTCCCCCTTCATTTTGGCCATATCCACATTGGAAGGACATTCTGCGGTGCACCCTTTGCAGGAAAGGCAAAGGTCCAGTACTTTGTACAATTCTTCCTGATCGAAAGGATTTGGACTATCATTCCTGCTCAAAAATTCCCGGAGTGCATTAGCCCGGCCCCGGGTAGAATCTTTCTCATTCCTCGTGGCTCTGAAACTAGGACACATCGTTCCTCCGGCAGTATTTAATTTTCGGCAATCAGCAGAACCTGTACATTTTTCCGCCGCACCAATGATACCTGATGTTTCAGAAAAATCAAAAATGGTTTCAAACCTTCGGTTCTCCTGACCTTCATCATAGCGAAGGGCTGTATTCATTACCGGCGCATCTACGATTTTATTTGGGTTAAATATGCCTTTGGGATCCCATTGTTTTTTTATTCGCTTAAACAACGCATAGTTTTCCTCTCCCAGCATCATAGGCAGGAATTCGGCTCGCAATCGGCCGTCTCCATGTTCCCCGCTAAGGGCCCCGTTATATTTTTTGACTAATTTGGCGGAAGCCTTTGTAAGATCGTGAAGCAATTGACGGTCTTCCCGGTCTTTTAAATTCAAAACCGGCCTGAGGTGAATCTCTCCGGCCCCTGCGTGAGCATAATAAATTGGCTCCTGCCCATAAGATTTCAGGAGTTCATCAAATTCATCGATATATTCGGGGAGATCCTTGATATCCACTGCAGTATCTTCAATACATGCTACGGCTTTAGCATCTCCAGGAATATTAGCCAGGATGCCCAGACCGGCTTTTCGCAATT
>QQUB01000486.1 GCA_008501835.1 Bacteroidota bacterium | reverse complement strand
CCCAATTTTCGATATGGTCCAGAAGAAAACTTTCCATCACCCTTGATTCTTCTTGTTCCAATTCAGGAAAAGCTTTTACCACGGCTGAAATTAAATCGGTCAAAATCCTAATAGCTTCCTCTCCAATTGACATGTTTTTTATGAGATAATGCCATTCGTCAATTACCTGAGTTTCTTCATTAAAAATATTAATTTTCCGATTTAATTGATGTAGTACTCCATTTTGTGGCAATAGCATTTTAACAAGAAATATTTTTAAAACCCTATCCCCCCTAGTCATCCATTTTCTCCAAACTTCAAATACAGAAAACGGGTCTAAAATGAAGCACAATGCTGAAATGGAATAGGTAATAGTTAAAAAGATTTCATTATGCTCTTTAAGCTGATTTATTTCTTTTTCTATGGAAGCTTCATAAGACACGGCTTTTTTAGCTGCCTCATCATTTGCTTTAAAAGACTCCAGAAACTGAATTACTGTTTTACTATTAAAAAGCCGGTGAATATCAATTTTTCCTTCTTCCCATGCCTGATTAGCTTTTAGTTTTCTAATTTTTTCATATCCTTCAGAAAGAACCTGTGAAGCAATATCTCCAAGCCTATAAATAGAGTCTTCCAATTTGTAAACTCCCATTTGCTTATAAGCTGCTATTGCTGTCCAAACATGGTTATAATTACTACTGGCACCAAGTTCTTGTAAGCGCCCCAAACAAAAGTTTACATATTCCATTTGCTCACTTCCCAATGCCCCTTGGATAAAATACCCCACTAACACCCGATCTTTAATATTATTATTACTTGCCCAGGTTTGAATTAATTCTCCTGCCAAACCATAATCAATTTCACACATGCGCCCCAAAATTCTCGCTGCTCCTCTACTAAACGATTCTTTTTTTGTCAAGTCCATAAAGAAAGGAACCATCTGTACTAAGTTGAGACTTAAATCATTCAAGAATATTTGCCAAAGCGCTTTTCCGTATTCATCTTGTTCAAACGAAATAAAAAACCTACCTAAACTCTGGTCTTTTATTTTTTGAACCCTACACCGCCTCATCAAATCCTCCTCTGGGAATAATCCATGCCAAGCTGTATTTTTTTCTTGAATATTTGCTTTTCTTTTTAAAAACTTTTCTAACTCATCTCTAAATAACTCAAATTCCAATAACGATAGTTTATTATTCCCTTCTTCAGGCAAACAGTGAAGTAACCCCAAAGTGAAGACAAAATGCCAAGTCCGCAAATCCTTACTCAAATCAAAAATTAACCAATCTTTCAAGCTATTAATAGATTGGATTAAATGTTTTATTGAAGAAATTTTTGGTACCAAATTCGGAGAAGCTTTAAGCTTAGCACCCAATTGAGAAATAAAACGGTCAATATTGTCCAGATGTAAGACCCCTTGACAAATTTCCAATTTCCAATCATCTCTCAGGTTGCTTAAAAAATCAATCTGTTCCTGGCTAAAACTATTATTTTTAAGAAGCAATTGAATTTGATAAGTAAGGTATTGTTGACGATTATCTAAGGTGACATTTGAAACCATTAGAGAGATCGGTCCATTTTGTATTTTAGGAAAAGTTTTTATATCTTCCTTTTCCACTGTTAAAATAATAAATGTCTCATGTTTTTTCAGATTAACAATAAGTTGAGAGTCTAAATCACGCTGTGCCAAAATAGACAACTCTTCAAAAAATAATAAAAAATCTTTATTTCTTCTTTTTATAGTATTTTTAAATATCAGAGCACTTTTTTGGAATAAATTCTCATTCAACCCAACATCCTTATTTAGATTGATCCTAGTATGGCTACTCAGTGCGTCTGTAATATATATCTTATCAGATAATTTATTAGCAACCCAAATACTCAAATCTCTAATCTCCATTTGTGATTCCCCAATAAGTAGGAGAATTCCAAAATTGTTTAAAATTTCATGTGCCCTTTTTATTACTTTTTCACCAGCGATAAAAGTCATCTTTGTTGCAAGGGCATTTATTTCCTCCACGCTAATTTGCTTTAACATACTTGGAAGAAACCTAGAAACAAATGCATCATCTGAAAACTTAATATGATTATGAATTTCATTGGCGATATTAGTGTCTCCTATAATCTTATCTATTTTATCTATATTAATCTCCCCTTCCTTCTTCAATTCAAGTTGGCCATCTTTTTTGGTGAGTTTTTCGATATTTTCATCATCATTTTGAATACTCAAATCATTTTCAGTATCCTGTTCAATTTTTTCATTTATTGTTTCGACATCTTTTTCTGACTCCTTACCTTTTTCATGTTTTTTATTTATCTCTTCACTCATAATATTTTTCCTTTTTCAATATTATCACCTAATTCTTTCCATTTCATTTGAATAAAATCCCTAATGTCTTTCGGAAGTTCAATTTGTAGAAGAAGGTTTGCATATTGTTCAGGAGTCTTGCCCTCTTCCGGAACCAATTTTAATCCAATAAAATGAAATAAAATTGACAAAATTTTCTTTTGAGCTTGCCTCTCAAGATTTGCTCTTTTAAGCTCATTTAATATTTCAAGAAAGATACTGACAAAATTACTTTCCTCCCCAGTTCCTAACAACCCGAGACTTCCTTCACCACTACCTAAAAATGGAGGGTTTTCATCTCCTTTTTCCCCGCTCATCATTTTATTTAACTGGGAGATACCTTTTAGTGCTTCACCTGCTTCATTGATTGTGCTAATATCTGAAGTAATATTCCCCACAACTTGATCTATTGATCTTAATTTTAAATCCGATAATTTTTCACGTTCTAAATCAAGTAAGTCAATTCCTTTTTCTTCTCGCTTATTCAATTTTCTTTGGATTCTCAATTCTTGTTCTTTTTGATCAACCTGCTTTTCTTTCTCAATCTCCATTTTCTTCACCTTCTCTTCAACATCAAATTCCTCTTCCTTAATCCTAACTTTTAAATGTTCTTCAGGTACTTCAATATCAAAATCAATTTCTTCCAGTTGAATCCCCAAACCGTTTGCATGATCACTTAACCAATCATAAATGGGAATTGTCTCATCCCTTCCAACGGTAATTAAACTCTCCAATGCGTTATTCCTTATCTTTTCAAATGATTTCGGTTCAACAAGTTGGGGCCATTCAATTTGTTTAAAATACCTTTGAAAAATGGATCCAATTTCTTGTTTCACCTGCTTAACAGGGTCACTTCTTAACTTTTTAACAACTAAAATTTTGTCTTCAACTGAGTCAATAATGGAAAAAATTACTTTAAACTTAAGGTAAAAACTGTGAATACCATCTGCATGAGGGATAGTTCTCTTGAAATTAAGTTTGTTGCGTTTATGGTTAGTAACTGCAAACACTTCAATCTTTTTTTTCTTAAAAGGAAACCATTTTTTGTTAAATGCATTATCTTCCGGTATCACCACATATGATAAATTTTCATGAACAACAAGGTCATACCCTCTTTCATTTGAAGTATCTTCTCCCTTTTTTTTAACGACCTTAAGGTCTATAGTAAGATTTGACATAAAAACTTAATTTGTTTTCAAAAATAATTGTTGAGCTTTCAATTCCCTTTTTAATAGGAAATTTCCTCCACCTAACCACCCTCCTTTTCGGAGGTTTTGTTTTAAGCCTTTTATTTCTTCGCTTGTCAGTTGATTACTTTTTAACAGCAGTTTGTTAAAAGTAATTCGCTCCTTTAATACAAATGCAAAATCCTCAATCAATCTACCCACAAACTTCATCTTTTTTTCTTCAATCAGTTCCATTATCACGAATTCTACTTTTCCTTGAATTTCAAATTGTGGTTGATAACAATATTGCACCCAATGTCGAGTTGAAGAACATGTTTTTATTAATTCATTTAAATTCTTAATTAAACTCTCCTCCGATTCAAAAATACTCTCCATTGAAAATTCGATGTCTTTGATACAAGACTCAATAAGGACCTTAGCCTCAATAAACTTTTGCTGTCTCATCAACAGATCAGCTTCCTTTAGATATTTATTTAAAATAAGGATTGAGGGCAAAGATTTTATCCACCTTGAGTTAATACTTTCTTCTAAGACATTCAACAAATTTTCACCTTCTTCAAGAATGGAAATGGTATTTAAAACAAGAGAAAGTTTTTTTCTTATTTTCTTTCCTTCATCAATATGTCGGATTGCTTTTTTATAATTACTAAACCCTCCTTTTTCGATTAATTTGGCAGCAGAAATATTTTTTGCTTGATAGGCTTTCATATTATCCCAATCGTATACTCGCAATTGATTTCTAAATTTTCCAAATTCATTTGTAAATTCAATGGAAACTTCCAAAACGTCCTCAAACCCCCTGTGAACTTCATTTTCTGTTACCAACCCCCTCCTCCACTTACGTAATAAATTTCGAAGCTTATTAACCCGGACCATCCAAAAGTGATTTTTTATTTGAAAAATAAACTTTTATTTCGATCCTTCTATTTTTACTATCATCAGTATTTGAAACTGGATTAAACTCACCGAACCCATTTGCTGAAAAAAGTGACTTATCGATTGCTTTATTTCCCTTAATACCTGATAAATACCTAATCACAGCAATGGCCCTAGCAGAAGACAAATCCCAATTATCCAACGGAAAAGTTTCTTTATCATTTATTGGCTTATTGTCAGTATGCCCCTCTACTTGAATAGAATGAATCGTTTTATTCGAAGAATGAATGGGGATCAATCCACCAAATTTTTCTAGTAGATTCTTTCCACTATTGTTTAAATAATAACTACCAGAACCAAATAGAATTTTATCAGAAAAAGTAATTTGCAGATAATCGAAATTTGATGAATAATTAATTTTCTTACTACCAATTTCTTCTTGGAACAACACTTGGAAATCCTTGAAAAATCGATCTCTTCTCATCTCAACTATTTTTTGTTCCAGGTTTTGCGGTCTGACGATTTCCTCAAAGAAGTTAAAAAGCATTATGATTATCAGTATAGATGTTAACATATCAATCATTAACGGCCAAACATTAAATTCCTGGTGTTGAGTATCCATAATTACCCGATTAACTAAAAATTTGAAGTCCCAAAAAAATTGAAATCACTAATAACAAACCTGCTATGGCGATTAAAAATAATTTAGTATTCGGAATCCAATTGGATTCAACAAGGATTCCATTTAACCTATTAACATATTGCGTGTGGTGATTTGTTAATTTCTTAAAATCTGCTAAAAGCTGTTTACTTTCATATTCTTGAATCATCCCTTTCAGATTCAGATTCACAGTATTTAACTCACTAATAACATTTTGTATTTCAGTAGTTCCTCCAGAAGTCAATACGCTTCTTAAGGTATCTTCTATATTATCAAATTTTTGATAAAGACCATTTAATTCTCCAAGCGACACATTGTTTTGCTCTATTGTCTGATTTAGGTTTAGAAAAGTATCTTCAAGTTGATCTTCAATTGTTTCCAACATAGTTTTTTCTTCTAAATTTGGGAAGGTATGAGGTAGTAAATCTTGAACAGTAAATTGTTCTAGTTTATCAAAAAACGATGCCCTCCTTTGATTAAGAAAATAATTTAAAATTGAAGCTAAAATTGTGCAAAACAAACCACTTAAAGTCGTAGAAAAGGCTGTACCCACTCCACCTAGCGTATTCCTTATTCCACTAAAAGAATCACTAAATTCGGAGGTATTTGTCGCTCTTGCCGAAAGATCCCCGATACTTTTAAGTTCCTCTGAAATATCGCCTACCATCATTGTTAACCCAATGAAAGTACCCAACATTCCAAGCAACATTGAAAGTGTCATTGCATATTTAGGGAAATTTAAGGTCCATTGTTTATTTTCTTTTAATTGTGCTAAATTCTGTAATACAGCAACGTTAATACGGCTTTTCGTTACTTTATTTTCCTGTAGGGTATTTAGCCGATCATAAATTATTAATCCAGGACGAATCCCTTCTAACAACATTGGTATTGAAGCCTGGTGTAGAACTTCTAAATCCTCGTCTCCTTCCAATTTATCGGAGTCTTCGTCTTCTTCATATTCCATCAATTCAGACTTCCACTGTTCTAATTTCCTCTTTACTTTCTCTAACCCCCACTCTTCATCAGAATATCTTTTCCAATGTTTTCTGAATACATTTATCACCAAAAACATTAAAAAAACAATCAACAATATTATCCCTCGAGCTATTATGGTATTATCGGACCACATTAGCTCCCAAAAATTAGAATCATATAATAGAAATACACCAAATTTCATTTTACCATTTTTATTTAGGGTTTAGAATAAGGCTAATAGCCTCTTTTACCAAATTGAAATCTATTACCAAACTATGGTCATCCGATGAATACAAATCTAAAATATTTATAATCTCACTTAACCTTTTATCTATATTGGTTCTAATTGGGTTGAGGGAAAAACATAAAGGTTTTAAAGCCTCAAGGTTATTTAATAGCAACAGTCTATATTCGAAACCTTCCTTATTTCGAATTTTTTCTTCATAATCTGAGATTATCCTTTCGACAATTTTTTTCAATTGTTGCTCCCCCTTTTGGGAGTCAAGTAAATAGATCTCATGAGCCAAAACAATTTCTCTTGCCAACTCATTTTTGGCATCAGCATCAATTATCTTACTCTTAAATAATCCTTTTAAAATAGTTGTGAAATTTATTTTTATCCCCCCCTCCTCCTTTTTAATATTCTGCTTTTTTGAAGCATCCACATTTTCATGAACGGTAATGTCACCCTCATTAAATCTAGCCTCACCCTCAATTTTTCCAACCTTCACGTTCATTAACTGCTGCTTTTCCAAACGACCTGAGTTATTCTGTGATACCTTTTGTTGAATATCATCCCCCAAATGGAAATCTCCTCCAACTGATATCTGACTCCCTTGGATCACATTCTTACTACCAGAGACAATCCCTCCCCCAGCCAATTTTAATTTTTCGAGCAATTGCTCTAACTCTCCTTTCAGTGTATCATTTTTCTCCATACCTTTTCTCAAAGCTCTTCTTGCAAGAGCTGGTCCATCTTCATCGTCAACTACTTCCTTCAGGTTATCAAATTCTTCAATAAACAATGGCTTCACCTTTTCCCATAATTCCTGGGTTGAAGTATTTGTGGCTTCTTTGAAATCCCCCCCAATCTTTTTCATCGATTCGCTTTCTATTATTGGAAGGATGAGGCCAAACACCTCTTTGGCAATAGTTTTTATATCCATATTCAAATTTTTGATTTCCGAAAGATTTAAATTTTTTAGTACCTCAAATGCGAAAGCTGCAGCATTGTCAGCAGCAATGATTTGTGTACCAGAAGCATCTGATTTAGTTTTGTTTTCTAATAAATCTGAAATTCCTCTAATGTTGAGGCTCAAAATACCTCGATAAGGATCAATGGCCTGGCTAAAACCGACAGCTTCCATTTCTAAGGCAAGTGTGTCATTGAAATGTTTTTTAAGTAACGAGTTAATTTGCGCACTGGTAGTTGCTATGACTTTATCACCGGAGGCAATCGGGCCAAAAAATACTTTAGGCTGAGATGAATTGTTTTGAAGTCGCTTTTTCCAATGGCCTTTTCTGGCTGTAATTTGGGCTACGGAGATTAGTTCTACGCTATAATGATAAACCTCCGGCCGAGCAACAAAACCTTCTTCAGTCTCTTTACCAGATTCATATCCATATGCCTTTGTGCCGATCACTACATCACCAATATTAACGTCCTTAACCCCACCTGCAATCCCCACAATTATTACTACCTGTGGCTCAAATGTCTGAATAGCTTTCTCTGCTGCTAATGCTATTGTATTATTTTTCGAACCGGTCTGATGAAGAATAATTTGAAAAGTATGATGGCTACCTTCAAAATCAGCTATACCATAGTTTTTTCCAGAAAAGATCTTATCGGTCAGAACGGGGAGGTGTTTTCTGACAGCGTCATATTCTAATGAAAGTGGGGTTAGTATGACGACTTTCATTTTGTAAAGGTTTGAGGCATTGAATTCGATAAATTTAATATAAAAAAATTAAATAAAAGATTATTTTATACATTAATTTAAGATTTCATAAAGGCTGGTATATCAGAAGTGATATACCAGATTTATGAATTTGGTTTTCTGAAATCATTATAAAATTTTTCTTTACTGAATTGTTCACCATACTTCAAAATCCCCCAAATGGTACGAGATGGTATATTGAACTTATCAGATAAAGTAGTTACCGTATTGGTCTTATGGTAGTTATGCAAAGGATAGGCCTCCTTAAATTCCTGGATTACAGTATATCTTTTTATGGCAACCTGCCCAATCAATTCCTGGTCAATCATAAAACTGATAAACCCTGAAAAAGACTTTTGAATCCCATGACGATCACAATAACTCTGATAACTCATATCCAAATGCTCTTGGAATTTGTCTAATACTTGTTTTCGAATTTCCACAGTTTCAATATTTTGAGGTTTAATCTACTTTTAGGGCATTATTTAAAGTTCTATTCAAAACTCTAAATATTTTTTTTTCCCTTCAAGGATATTTCCCCTACATTTCACCTTGATTTTTCAAAAAAATACACTATACAGTTATTGCATTATTTAAAATTAAAATTCATTAATCATTTTAAAAAGATATATTAATATTATTTTTTTGACACTAATGAACTGATAATCAATTAATTAAAATATTAACAATTATGCTATTTGTAACGTTACATTTATTTCATATTTTTATCTTTTAGCCAATGCATGCAGTATCTAACAAAAAATTTCCCCGCATTATGGATAAAAAAACCTATTATTTATACAAGACTAAATTTGTAACCTTATTGAGAACTCTTTCAAAAAAAGAATTATCAAGGTTTGACCATTATCTCAACCGGCTGTACCCAGGTCAGAAAAATGCCATTGCTATTTTTAAGACTATAAAATTGCGGTACCCTAATTTCGAAAAATCCAAACACATGGAAAGCTCAGTGATATTCAAAAAGGTTTTTAAACGTCCAATGCAAACTGATTTGGATCGAAAAAAACTAATGAACTACCTAGCAGATTTAAACCTTTGGCTTACTGAATTTTTATTGTGGGAATCAGTAAAATCGCCCTCTTTTGAAAGAGATATAATGTGGTTATCCATTTTAAAATCCAAAGGGCTCGATCAGCCTTTTTTCTTAAAAACAAAAAGTCTTCAAAATAAATATGAGAAACAACCTGCTGAAAACATTTGGCACTCTTTTAATTTACTAAAAATCAATCATTTACATTTTTTCCACATCAACAACCCCAAATTAACCATAGAAAGCCATTCATTGGACAATTGTATGAAACAACTTGACCTCTTTTATGCCACAGCAAAATTAAAATATGCTTCAGAAGATCTCAATCGAAAAAATTTACTCCAGACACCAACTAAAAGTTTTAACAATGACATTGCCTTAGAAATAGCAAATAATAATCCTGAGGAACACCTTTTAAACCTATATTCTTTACTTTTTAAATTTAACACTAACCAATCACTCCAATTGTTCAAAAAAATAAAACAACTATTAATTTGTGAATCAGAAAAAATTGATTTGGACGATCGGGCGGATATTTTAAGTTATCTAATAAACTATACCTCATCGAAAATAAAAGGTGGTCACCATGTTTATGTCCAAGAAGCGTTTGACTTAAATAAATATGGATTGGAGAAAGGAATATTACAAAAGGACGGTTTTATCTCTCCCTCAATTTTCCACAATATCATTAACTTGGGCTGTTGGCTAGGCAAATTTGGTTGGGTTGAAGCATTTCTGGATAACCATAAGCGATTTCTCAAAGATGAACACAAAGTGGACGCAGTATCCCTGGCCAAAGCTAATATTGCCTTTGAGAAATCAGAATATAATGAAGTAATTCATCTTCTAAGAGCAATAGAGTTTTCTGATATTCATTTTGCCTTAAGGTGCAAAACTTTAATACTGAGAGCTTATTATGAACAAAACCAGAGTGAACACCTGATTTTATCTTTCTGCGAATCATTCACAAGGTTTATTAAAAGGAATATCAAAGGCCAAACGGCTGAAGCCAGCCTTAATTTCTTACGAATAATTAAAAAGCTTACCCGTCAAAAAAAATCAAAAAACTCCTTACATACAGAAATTTTAAATACTCAATTAGTTTTATTTAAACCCTGGCTCCTGGAAAAGGTAAAAAATTATAAACAAAAATTCACCACCCAACTCAATTGAACTTGGGTGGTAAATGTTAAAAAATCAAATTAAAATAATATCATCCGTCACTCCATCTTCACCTCCTTTGATTTTCATCTGTTGTTCTTCATCCAACTTCAGATCTTCGAAGTCCTGCAGACTTTTTTTAATTTCCTTTTTCATAACAAAATTTTGAATTAATTAATGTGATTACAATCGTATTGTGAATTGTCTCACGGTGTCTGCAGCCACCTTCTGACAATACCTCAAAACCATATAAAAAAGGCATAGCTCTCCTAGGCTTCCCAGAAGTACATATCCGGAAAGTCATTGTTTTATTTCACTCGTATCAAGGGGAAACTACCCGTTAATGAGCCATACCCACAACAGAATTAAGCCAAAGAAAATTAGGATGGTTACTAATGACGAAGCTACTTTGACTAACTGCTTCAAAATAGCTGTCATTATTTGAATACTCTTGAAAAACACCAAAATCAAAAGGATGAAAAATATGATTTCTTTTGCCATATCTGTTTGTAATTTTGAATGATTACAACACAAATTTGGAAAGAAAAAGAAAGGTAAGCCAGGAAGATTTTGATTTATGATCGGTTATATAAATTTTCAAAAATTTACACAAATTCCGAGAGAAATGATTGTTTCAAAATATTGAAAATGAAGTCTTCTTAATTCATGAGAGTAATAACTAACCTACAATTTTTCGTGCTCCTTTTGTAAGTTTTTCCAAGGAGTTCCAATATCTTCTGTAAAGTGTTCTTTGATCGATTTTGGTAAATTGAATTACAGGACAATTAGCTCTTAACTCCCCATAAATATAGTGAGACACCATCATCTTACCAGATATTCTACCCCCATCAATAACTAAAAAGTAATTATGTGGAATATGTTTATAGGTAAAAACCTCAAATTTGCCCGGGTACTTGAGGTTTTGAAACTCCTGTTGCATTTTCTCAAATCGCCTAATGGAAGTTTTTATTTTTTCAATACCACTATATTCTTCTTCAACAAACCTACTTCTATCTTCAAAATACAATCTGGCTTCATTACATTCAGGGTCTAAAAGGAAACATTTGAAATCAACTCCTCGCTGCAAAAGACCAATAATAGGTACCTTAAAATCAGCTTCTTTCCTGGTAAAAAAATAATTTGAAAAAGAATTTAGGCTTAGGCCAAACTCAATAATTTGACTTTGAGCATTAGAAAAAAAACTTACTTTTTCCGATATATCTAAACGACCTTCATTATGAAAAATGACACCTCCATTCAGATTCTTTTTATTCTCTTCCTGAATAGAAACTATTTCGGGAGTCCAACCAGACTTGGTGATTGCCTGAAAACTTCGGTCAACATAATCAAATCCCAATTCTTTTGCAACCAGTTTTTTTATGCCCTTTGACATAACCCAAAGAGCATCACTTCCTACTTTTCTGTCATTTAGAATATTACTCAGCGAAGCTGCGGAAATTTCGAATCCTAGAATGGACAACTTTTTTACAATCGTAATTTGCTTGTAATTACACGAAGCCTGGAGCATTTCAACTCCATTTTTAATCAATTCACGTTGATTTTTTTCATTAGGATTTTTCGATTCAGGTGGCATCATAGTAAATTTGGAGTTGAAAGATAATTTTTGAGAAAATTAAAAACAAAACAAACAACATCCAAACATTCCTTAGAATACCATTATTAATACCTAAATATCGCTACCTGAATTTCTTTTTTCCCTTCTTCTTATTCTTGCCTGAAAATTTTTTCCTGCCACCGGACCGTCCCTTAAAATTATCTCTGGAGCGACCTCTGCCTCTGCTACCTCTTCCGCCACCACCGGGGCTACCCTTTGATACTTCAGGCTTAAGGGAAACGCCCTCAAAAACCTTACCATCCATTGCCTTAATCAAGGCGTCGGCTGCCTCATCCTCGATTTCAAAGAAGGCAAAATTTTTCATGATCTCAATTTTCCCTATTTCCGCCGAACTTGAATCGAGGGATTCATTGATCACTCCAATAAGCCGATGAGGATTGAGGCCATTTTTGAAGCCTACATTTACAAACAACCTGGTGAAAGAATTTTTCCTTCTTTCCCGTGGGCTTTTGCGATCACGCTTCATAATGTTTAAATCCCTTGCATCTTTATAATAGGCTAGGAATCGATTAAACTCAGCAGAAACAAAATGTTGGATCAATTCTTCCCTGTTGAGGGATTCCAGTTTTTGATAAATGTCCGGCAGGAATGGTTCGATCTGACTTTCATCCACCTCCACATTTTTGATCTTGTCGATGAGGGCAAAAAGTTGTTTCCGGCATACATCTTTGCCTTCAGGTGCCTGGTTTTCCCTGAATTTTATGCCGGATTTCCGTTCAATATCCCTTAATTTATTCCTTTCCCGGGTATGGATGATAGCAATGGAAATACCACTTTTACCTGCCCTTCCTGTACGGCCACTGCGGTGAACATAAACCTCATCATCATCCGGAAGGTGGTAATTGATTACATGGGTAAGGTCATCCACATCAAGCCCCCTTGCGGCTACATCGGTGGCAACGAGTATTTGCAGGTGTCTCTTACGAAAGCGCCCCATTACCTCATCTCGTTGAGCCTGTGACAGATCCCCATGAATAGCATCTGCGTTATACCCATCATGCATAAGTTTATTGGCAATCTCCCTGGTTTCACGGCGGGTCCGACAAAAGACGATACCGTAAATATCAGGATTAATATCCGCCAGCCTTTTGAGCAGTTCGTATTTATCTCTTGCTTGAACCTGATAGTAAAAATGCTTAACATTTTCTGCTGCCAAATTCGTTTTCGCTACAGCAATTTTTACCGGATCATCAAGATATTGTTTGGTAACTTTCTCCATCACCTTTGACATGGTGGCAGAAAAAAGAACGGTTTGGCGGGTATCTAATGTTTTTCCAAGGATTGTATCCAAATCGTCCTTGAACCCCATGGACAGCATTTCGTCCGCCTCATCCAAAACCACTCGATTGACATTGCTGAGATCCAGTCGTTTTCTTTTAATTAAATCCTTCACACGGCCGGGAGTACCGACTACAATTTGGGGACCTTTTTTTAATGCCTTGATCTGTTGGTCAATGCTGGCTCCTCCATAAACAGCTACTACGGATATTCCTTTCACAAATTTGGAAAAATCCTTTAGATCACCTGTTATCTGGAGACACAGTTCCCGGGTGGGACAAAGGATCAATGTTTGTGGAATCTTGTTAGAGACGTCTGTTAACTGTACCACCGGCAGTCCGAAAGCTCCGGTCTTCCCGGTTCCGGTTTGGGCAAAGGCCAACAAATCCTGGGAGGATGACAATAATTGGGGGATGGCCTTCTCCTGAATCGGTGTAGGATTTTCAAACCCCAAATTTTTTACGGCATCCAGTAACTCCTGGCTCAGGCCGGTATCTTCAAAAGCTATCATAAAGCTGTTTATGTCAAATAAAGTGCAAGGATAGGGCTTTTAATTGGTGTAATTGCCTAAAAATGAGATTCTTTGCGATTTTATTTCTTTTCCTAAGACGAGGTGCCGCCTTTTCTTCCTTCTACTGACAGTGCAAAAGAAAACCTTGACTACTAACTGGTACTGGTGCTACTAACTGGTACTGGTAACTGGTACTGGTACTGGTACTGGTACTGGTACTGGTACTGAAAACTAAAACCCTCCTTCGACAAGGTGTCGCCTTTCCTCCCCCCCAAGCTTACACAAAGGCAAAACCTTGACGGCTGTGGGCTGAAGACTGAGGACTGGAGACTGAGGACTAAACACTAGCACCCCGTAATATTCACAGCAACCGCAAGCCCTCCCGTAGAGGTCTCCTTATACTTATGATTCATATCCTTGGCTGTTTCCCCCATGGTGGCTATCACTTTGTCCAGTGGGACCAGGGTTTCTTTTG
>QQUB01000595.1 GCA_008501835.1 Bacteroidota bacterium | reverse complement strand
TAATAATAATAAAAAGAAGTCCACCATGGAACGTACGGCAGTTTCTCATTGTACGACGCCAACAGTTTCCACAATGATCATATCATAACCGGCAGCTTCGCAAAGCAAAATGGTCTCGCGGGTCTTGTGGGCCACTCCGCGAAGCGAATCCCACGCTGCAGACGGCCTGATATAAGCCTGTTGGTGACGGGACAGTTTATCCATCCTCGTTTTATCTCCGAGTATACTTTCACGGGTAACGCCACTGGAAGGGTCCACAGCTAATACTGCCACTTTTTTCCCTTGGCTGATCTGGTACATCCCAAAGGATGCAATAAAAGTACTTTTCCCTACTCCGGGGGTACCTGTAATACCCAGTCTGAATGACTTCCCGGTATACGGTAAGCATTTTTCGACCAACTCTCTGGCGAGTAATTTATGATCTTTCCGGGTGCTTTCCAGCAAAGTAATGGCCCGACTAAGAATTACCCGGTCACCCTCAAGAATGCCCTTGAAGTATTGTTCGAGGGAAAGCTCCCTTCGCCTATGCCTTTCCTTTCGGGGATTGATCAAAGTTTTCTTTTTTTTCCTGTTTGGGTTCAAAATGGCTTAAAAAAGCCCGATTAACAGTTTCTTAGCGAGTGTTAAAGTTGCTGAGTCCAGAATTATTTCATTTTAACATTTAATACAAATCATTGAAAATGAATCGATTACATTCATGAATTCTTTTAACAATTATGATCAAATTTACAGCATTAAGTTAAACTCTCCTAATTTTTGCCCAAAAGGCTTTCGACAGCAAAAAGGGTATTGCAGGAGTAAAAATTTTGTTTCTTATTTGTGCTGTGATTAATTGAAAACAATCTATTTATCAGACGAATTCTAAAAGGATTGGTCACCCCGAATACCGGATGCAAACGAATTCACCAAAACCCAAAACGCGCTTTTAACCCTGTTATTCAAGGTTTTGCCTTTGCCAGGCTCTGAGTAAGGAAAAGGCGACATGGATACATCCTCGTGCACACAGTGCCGGGACCTTGTCGAAGGAATAAATACAAATCGACACCAACACCCCGACCACTTGAAAAGCTGTAAGCTATGAAGACGCCATACCCCAACACTAAAAACCGCCACGAGTCTTGACACCGCAAATTTTGTGTAAATCACGTAATTGCTAGGTTCTCTTCAGTCAATGACTCTGGCGGTTTTTTTATGGCTTTAAGGTTTTGCCTTTGTTTAGCCCGAAGTAGGGAAAGGCGACATGGATACATCCTCGTGCACGCAGTGCCGGGACCTTGTCGAAGGAAATTTTTTCTCGCCACAAGTTCTATTGCGTACCTACAGCACGCTTCTGTTCTTTGCTCCCCTCGAAGGCACTCTTTGCCTTGTTACCGGGATTTGGTTTCTCTGAGACCTTTTCAAAGGTTTTACAGATCAATAGAGGATTCTTAGCATTTTGCTGAAGACTATGGACTGTGGACTGAATACTCACTCCCCAAACTCTGCTGCTAACTGGTACTGCGGACTGTGAACTGAAGACTGAAGACTGAAGACTGATGACTGCAGCCTGCCAACTCCCCTACTGCCCCTTAAACTCCGGTTTCCGTTTCTCAATAAACGCCTGAACACCTTCACGGAAATCTTCTGTCATTCCGGCTTCCTGCTGAAGGGTGTCTTCAATATCTAGCTGATTATCGAGGTCTTTTTCAGGGGAGTAGTTGAGGGCACGTTTT
This sequence comes from Bacteroidota bacterium, assembly GCA_008501835.1. Taxonomy (GTDB): domain Bacteria; phylum Bacteroidota; class Bacteroidia; order Chitinophagales; family Saprospiraceae; genus BCD1. The sequence goes on along the minus strand of QQUB01000595.1, from coordinate 1,900 downwards.
GTGAGTCCCAATCCTTTTGTGGGCATTTGGGAAAGGGTTTCCGCAATGCCCCAGCTTTCCGCATCAAACTTTTTGTCAGGAAAAACTTTATAAATCATTCCCATATCAACAGCATCAGCCGCGGATACTTTTTCACCAAGCATCATAAGTGCTGTAGCCCGCTGGCGACCAATCAGGCGTGGGAGAAAATAGGTTCCACCGCTGTCGGGAATAAGGCCAATCTTGGAAAAGGCCTGGATAAATGAAGATGAGGCTTTGGCCACGGTAATGTCACATGCCAGAGCAAAATTGGCACCGGCACCGGCCGCCACACCATTTACTGCACAAACGATCGGTTTTTCGATAGCTCTTAACCTTTTGACAATAGGATTAAAGTGTTCCTCGAGAATAGTCTTCAATGGCGGGCCGTCATCACTGATGACTTCCTGCAGGTCCTGTCCTGCGCAGAAAGCCTTTCCGGCTCCTGTGAGATAAATGGCCCTTACTTCAGGGTCTTTCCCGCATTCATCCAGTATTCCCTGGAGTTCAAAGGACATCTCACGGTTAAAACTATTGTAAACTTCAGGTCTGTTAAGGGTAATTTTGGCTACGCTGCCGATTTTTTCAAAAAGAATGGTGCTCATACTTTTGTTGCTGGTTTCTAGTTACTGGTTATTGTGAAAATGCAAAGAAATACTATTTTTTGGAAAAATAGTATTTCTGATAGGAATGTTAATGACATTTGAAATAATCGAAAGGCTCCTTACAAGAATTGCATTTATAAAGGGATTTGCAGGCAGTGGATCCAAACTGACTGACCATGGACGTATCTTCAGAATTACATCTTGGACAAGGCACGGTTACTTCTTCTCCAAAGAGTACCGATTTATCCGGAGAATTTTCCGCCGGTGGTGCAATCCCGTATTCACGCAATTTTTCCCGGCCGTTTTTGGATATCCAGTCGGTGGTCCATGCGGGATGTAAGACCGTTGTGACCTTTACATCTTCTCCTGCCTGTTGCAAAAGGGATTTGATATTCACTTCGATGAAATCCATGGCCGGACATCCGGAATAAGTCGGGGTAATGATTACTTCCACTTCTTCCTGATGCATTTTAACATCGCGCACAATTCCAAGGTCCACAATGGACAAAACCGGGATTTCAGGGTCTTTAACCTCTTCCAGTAAATCCCAGTAATACTTTTCATTTTTTTCCATCATCAGTCTACTTTTGTTAAATCCGGGTTCCGCACCATTTGCAGATAGGATTTGGCAAACTCCGTCATGGAACTAAAATTGAGTGCACTCATGGAGGGGCTGAGTTTTGGAAAAGCCCCCTGGTTTTTATCTACTATTTTTTCGATGGCCTTCTTGATGACCTTTTTATTCAACTTTCCTGATTCATCATCAACATAATTGATCTTGAACCCAAGATCCTTGAAATATTTATACTCCGTAATTTCATAAAACAAATGAAGGAAATCACGGTCCGGACGTGGAGAAGCAAAATTAAACAGGCAATACCCGACTATGAATCCAGGGATGGCCATGGCCACTTTGCCATAATTATTCTCATTATACCAATCCATGTGTTTCAGCTCACCGTCTATAAAACTCACTACACGATCATGAGTAACTGATGGAGTGATACCAAAAGTGGTCTTGACCCTGTACATCTCCTTGAAAAAGGATTTTTTACTCCGCTTCTGAAGTTTCTCCAGTTCTTTACTCAATAGCCTGTTCTTCTCCGCTACACTTTTGTCATCATTTGCAAAGAAGAGGCGCTTCATACGATCCAGCGCTTCCATCATACACCCTTCCGGTTTGATCAGATAGTCCAGCCTGTAAATCATATCGAGCAATAAATAACCTATACCTCCCGGGTATTTTGACGATTCTAAAGGTCCTTCTTTTATTTCTT
>QQUB01000880.1 GCA_008501835.1 Bacteroidota bacterium | reverse complement strand
GTACTCAATAAAATTTTTTTCGCCTAACTCTTTTTTTCGTAATTGTTCTTTTTCGTACTCATTGTAAATTTCAGGTTTGTTTAGGAAGTTTTCCCGCTTTTGTCGAATCTGTTCTGCTAATTGAATAGTTTCCTTATTATGTTGCTTTTGAAGATGTCCTTTGGGTATAGCATGTATGTATAGTTTTAAAAATTCCCTCCGAGTAGGCTTACCTGTTATCGGGTGAGATATGGCTGGATAAAAATCAAGATAAAGACTTTTCCTCCCCTTTGAAATGCTTTTTTCTCTTAGCTTAACTTTTGTTGTCATTTGTCCTTTATGTAATTCATGTAAAATATGAAGTTCAAAACAATACTTTTTTTATTGACCTTTCCTCTGTGTCCTTGTGAAATTCCTTTTTTTCAGCATAAGCTTGATCAAATGCAAAATAATAAAGACAACAAGCCAATATTTGTACCTCAAGTACTTGAGATACAGTAAAGGTACAAAAAGGTACACAATAAACAAATACTAATGCAAACAAATAATAGAAGAGTAATAGCTAAAATAGCCTTTAAAATAAGGCTATTTGGCTTTTTTCTTTGTGAAAGTAAATAGTTGTTTTGTGTTGGTTACTTTCCAATACAAAACTTCCCAAAAATATTCCCCAACAAATCATCAGCACTCACCTCTCCGGTGATTGTGCCCAGATGATGCAGTGCCTGCCGGATATCCATCGCAATAAAGTCTGAGGTGACACCCTGGTCCATATTATCAAGCACAGCATCCAGACTTTCGTAAGCCTTTTGCAGGGCTGCGTAGTGTCGGGTATTACTGACGATGGTACTTTCTGTATTGAGGTCGCCACTGACGACGGCTTCATAGAGTTTATCTTTGAGCAGACCGAGGTTCATGTCGTTTTTGGCAGAGACGGGAATGAAATGATCTTCCGTGAGGAAGTCGTTGGTATAATGCTCGGCTTTGGTATAGGGATTGAGGTCCATTTTGTTAGCAACCCCGAGAATGATGAGGCCGGAAGTGGATAGCTTTTCCAGATCAGCTTTGACTTCTTCCGGAGAAGTTTCGATGACATCGAAGACGTAGATGAGGATGGCGGATTGCTTGACCTTTTCAAAGGTTTTTTCAACCCCAACGGCTTCGATCTGATCTCGGGCATCGCGTATGCCGGCTGTGTCGATGAGGCGGTAATTGATGCCCTGGATATTGAAGACTTCTTCGATGGTGTCACGGGTGGTTCCGGCTATGTCGCTGACGATGGCACGTTCTTCTTTGAGCATGGCATTGAGCAAGGTAGATTTTCCAGCATTTGGACGGCCTGCGATAACGGTATTCACTCCGTTTTTCAACACATTTCCTAAACGGAAGGAGTCGATCAGCGCTTTTAACAGCGTTCGAATTTTCTTCACGAGCTTTTCCAGAGCATCACGATTTGCGAACTCTACATCTTCCTCACTGAAATCAAGTTCCAACTCAATAAGACTGGCAAAATCAATCAGCTCCTGCCTCAAATTCGCGATCTCATGAGAAAATCCTCCACGCATCTGCTGCATGGCAATGTTATGACTGGACTCGGAAGAAGAAGCGATCAGGTCAGCGACGGCTTCGGCCTGGGAAAGATCCATCTGGCCATTGAGGAAGGCACGCATAGTGAATTCTCCGGCTTCAGCGGGACGGGCTCCTTTCTTAACAAACAACTCCATTGCCTTCTGTAAAATATACTCTGATCCGTGACAGGATACTTCTACTACGTTTTCTCCGGTGTAAGATTTAGGTGCGATAAACAATGAAACCAAGACCTCGTCCAGAATGCGATCTCCGTCCCGCAGGGTTCCAAAATGAATGGTATGGGTGGCTTCCTTGGTCAGATCCTTCCCCGGAAATACCTCATTGACAATATTAACAGCATCTTTCCCGGATAAACGGATGATGCCTATGGCGCCTACGCCCGGAGGAGTGGCCAGTGCAACGATAGTATCGGATAAGTCGACAGTGTTGAGCATTGTAGCAGAAAATTTGTGCAAAAATACGATTATTTAAAAACACATATGGAGTGAATTTCAAGGAAGTTACAGCTATTCAGAATTATTTTTCAATACGACATCCCGATCTTTTCATTGTTTACCCAAATGAATTCAGAAAACAGAAAAAAGGTCGGGAGTCACATAGTACACAAAGTTAGTATAGCAGCATTTAAGAAATTTCCGTAATATTGTTCATCGATCCCATGTAAGTGCATTCTGCACATCAACTAGCCTCTAATTAAAAATTTAATTATTCCTTTTTTGAATACCCTTTTACAGTACAGGCTAAAGGATAAGGCATAAGATGTTAAACCACAGAGTGCACAAAGTAGGCACAGAGTACTCTGGGAAATTCATTATCACCTACAATTAAAGGTTAATAAAAGCACTTTGAACTCCCCCGCCAAACGGAACGGGATGCCGCTGCGCTCCACTTGAACCCTTTGAACTCCTTGAACAACAAAGAACCCGAAACTCGTAACACGTAACACGCAACATATAACCAGCAACCAGCAACTTGTAACCAGCAACTAACAACTCATGAAAAAACACTCCTTTCTTCTCCTGTTCCTGCTCCTGCTTTTTTCGGCAAAGGCGCAGAACTATGACGATTATCTCGGGGCGGGACACACTGGCGGCATCACCGTGACCACCAGCAGCGATATGCAACAAAATGGCTGGACCAAGGTCGCTTCCGGAAATAAAACCATTACCGGGGATGGACTCGATGCCAAATTGATCGAAGCTTCACGACTGCTTTCACAAGCAACATTCGGGGCCGACAGAGCTACCATTGAACATGTAGCTGAGATCGGCATCGAAGCCTGGATTGAGGAACAATTTGCCTTGGAACCTACCAATTATCTGGAAACGATTGAGGAGATTTATAATTATCTCTACAACTACCACGTCAACAATGGCGGTGATCCGGAAGATTATCCGTGGCGACCGAATTGGTCCCATTTTAATTATGGCTGGTGGGAAATCACTATGTCACATGAGGATTTGCTTGCACAGCGAATATCATATGCACTTAGCCAGATCATGGTGGTTTCCATAAACTCCGACTTGCAAGGATATGGTGACGGCCTGGCAGATTTTTATGATATCTTCAGCCGCAATGCTTTTGGCAACTTCAGAGATATCCTTCGCGAAGTGACCTACCATCCGTCCATGGGGCATTATCTCAGTCACCTGAACAACCCCAAAGAAGATGAAGAAAATAATATCCACCCGGATGAAAATTATGCGAGGGAAGTCATGCAGCTTTTTTCTATCGGATTGTACGAACTGAATGATGATGGATCACATATGACCGACAACGAAGGCAATTCCATTCCTACCTACGACAATTACACCATCAAAGAGTTTGCAAAGATCTTCACCGGATTGGGACTGGGAGGTGTGATTCCCAACGACTGGGTTGATCAACCGTATTTTGGTCTGGGTTTTTGGGTAGCAGATGTAACTACTCCAATGGTTATGTATGAAGAACAACATCAACAAGGTGAAAAATACCTGCTCAACGGACATATCGTACCAGCCGGTCAATCAGGAGATCAGGATATCGAAGATGCGATCGACAATTTGTTTAACCACCATAATGTAGGACCATTTATTGGCCGTCAACTCATTCAACGGTTGGTTAAATCCAATCCTTCACCCGAATATATTGCCAGGGTAACTGCAGCTTTCAATGATAACGGCAATGGAGTTCGCGGAGATATGAAAGCGGTGATCCGGGCAATCTTGCTGGACGAAGAAGCCCGTTCCTGTGATTGGATGAACGAGGTCCATAACGGAAAACTTAGAGAACCGATTTTAAAATACACTCAATTCGCCAAATCCATTGGTTATGATTCTCCAAGTGGCAAGATGTGGAATATCGGCTGGGGATTTCGTCAAGCAACGAGCCAGTATCCATTGGCCTCCCCATCTGTTTTTAACTTCTATTTGCCGGACTTCCAACCTATCGGTGAAATTGCCGAAGCAGGACTGGTAGCTCCGGAATTCCAGATTTACAATACGCGTACAAGTATCGGTTTCGTCAATGAAGTACAGGTGTGGACCATTTGGGAGTACCTCTGGGGGTCCTGGGAAGATGAAGATCATTCAACTTATACAGACTTTACCGCTTTTATAGAAGCTTCCCGCGACCCGGAAGTGCTGCTCAATGAACTCGACATCAGACTTACCAATGGCCAACTATCTGACTACACACGCCAGGTGATCAAAGATGCACTTTTGTACCTCGATGGCGGAGGACTGTACCTTTTTGGAGAGCGTGTCCGATTGGGAACTTACCTGATCATGATCAGTCCGGATTATGCCGTTATGCGGTAGGAATAATCAATGCGGAAATGCTAGAAAGATTAAATGCTAGAATAATATCAAAAAACATGTCCCCTAGGGACGACACATTATAACCATGCACCATAATTATAAATCAACCAGAAGAAGATTCCTGCGCCAGGCGGGACTGGCAGCTTTGGGATACTCCACGGTCGGATCTTCTATTTTCAAACTTAATGCACTAAATGCAGCAGCCCTCAGCAATTCGTCGGTAATGAACGATGATTATAAGGCCCTGGTCTGCCTGTTCAAATCAGGAGGAAATGACTCCTTCAACATGCTGATGCCACGTGGAAATGCGGAGTATAATGAATATGCAACTACTCGCTCCAACCTGGCTATTCCACAGAATGAAATACTTGCGATTAACCCACTGACTTCCGATGGCAAGCAGTATGGAGTACACCCTTCCATGACGGGAGTTCAGCAGTTGTTTGAAAGTCAGAAATTGTCCTTTGTTAGCAACATAGGCACCATGATCGCGCCAATTACCAAGGAGCAATACTTTAACGGCTCGGTTCCGGTTCCTCTCGGATTGTTTTCTCATTCAGACCAGATACAGCAATGGCAAACAGCACACCCGCATCTACGCTCCCCTGTGGGCTGGGGAGGGCGAGTGGCTGACCTGCTTTCTGACATGAATGACAATGAAAGTATATCCATGAACGTGTCCATGAGTGGAACCAATGTTTTTCAATACGGGCAAAGTACCATCGAATTTTCTGCGAATAATGAAAGCGGTGCGGAAGGCATTTACGGCTATGGAGAACCCTGGGGTGTAGATCCTGCCCGTACCATGGCCATCGATCAGATGCTGGACCATGACTATGAAGATATTTACAAAAACACTTACGTAAATGTGTTGCGAAATGCCAAGGATGCAAGTATTGAGTTCCGGGATGCAGTTGCTACCATTCCAGAATTTCAAACGACTTTCACGGACAATAACCTTTCCCAGAGTTTCCGCATGATCGCCAAAACGATTGCTGCAAGAGACATCCTTGGTTTCAAACGCCAGATTTTCTTCGTGAATGTAGGGGGCTGGGATAATCATGATGAACTACTGAATAATCAACAGGCACTTCTTGGAGCAGTGAGCACAGCTTTAAGCGAATTTGCAGACGTCCTGGAAGAGATCAATATGTTTGATTGTGTAACGACCTTCACCATTTCAGAATTCGGCCGTACACTCACGTCAAATGGCAATGGTACGGACCATGCCTGGGGCGGCAATGTAATGGCCATGGGCGGCGCTGTAAATGGCGGAGAGATGTTCGGTACTTTCCCATCGCTTGAATTGGGCAATCCACTGGAAATTTATGGAGGTGTACTATTGCCAACCACATCAGCTGATCTCTATTTTGCAGAACTGGCTCTGTGGTTTGGAGTACCTGCTTCGGAACTAAATACGATCTTCCCGAATTTGGGGAATTTTTATGATGTGAGTGGTGGGGGTAATCCGCTTGGATTGATTGAATATTAATTGAAATTATTGAACCGCGAAGGTGCAATGGAAGCGCAAAGTTGGCAAAAGACTTAGCGTTCCTTGCGCATTCTTAGCGAACCTTGCGGTTAAAAAAATAAGAAATGAAAAAATTATCCTTAATAACAGCTATCCTTTTCACAACACAGCTTCTTGTCGCCCAATGCTTCCCTGACCGGCATAATACCAACTGGCACGACGGATGGGTATCCTGTGAGACAACCGACAATCCCAATGCAGAACGAGGCCCCTCCCATTGGATCCTGTACAACTTTGGGCAACCATACATTCTGGAACAAATGCATGTCTGGAATGTCAACGACCCCGATAATCTGGATCGTGGATTGAATGAAGTAGTCATTGATTATTCCATGGATGGAGTTACCTGGACGGAGCTCGGCACCTTTAATTTTGAACAGGCTACCGGACAGCCGGTTTACGAAGGTTTTTCCGGTCCGGATTTTGATGAAGCACAGGCTCAGTATGTTTTGATCACGGCGGTTAATAATTTCGGAGGACAATGTTTTGGTCTGAGCGAAGTTCGCTTTGGGGTAGCAGGGCCCGTTGTAGCTACGGAAGAACCTGAGGTAAAAGACAATTGGTGTCTGAATGTCCTGACCTACCCTAATCCATTTGTGGAAAGGACGAATATCGAGATCACGAATAATTGCGACGAAGAAGTTTACTTCTCCGTAAAGAATGCTTTGGGTGCCACTATTTTGCCGGAACAAAAGATTGACAATTCCAGTCCAATTGCTCTGAATTTTGAAAAATTACAGCTCCCTGCAGGGATATATTTCCTGGCTGTCCGGCGCGGCGTTGTTGTGGAGTCTTATAAGCTCATTCGAATGAAGGATTGATTCCCAAAAACTTCGAAATTCGATATTGGATATTCTGCGGTTCTGCGGTTCTGTTTAGTTTACATTAGATCAAGCATACCCAACAAAAACTAAAGAAACACATGCTCCCGAAACTCCCAAAAAACAAAAAGGTCGCTATCCTAATCATTGTGATCAATGGCTGGTGGATATATGAATTTGCCTGGTTGTGGCATGCCTACCACTTTTCATCTTTGCTATTTCTCATCATGTACCCGGATTGGATTATGGCATTAAACATTACTGTAGGGTTTTTGGGCATTATCATTGGCGTTGCTTTATTTTTTGACAAATTGACTATTAGACGAGCATTATGGCTGGATGGCACTCTTTTAGGAGGGACTTTCTTATTATCCAATCTAATGGTTAGTGGTTTCTGAGGAGTTCCATTGAAAACTTAGTGAAGATAAATTCGTACTCACCGAATTCATTCGGTGTACCGGGCCGAATGAATTCGGCGAGTACGGAAATAAAAACAAAGATTTTCTTAAACTTTTTAAAAATCACCGCTGCCCCATTCTTGCACTTGAGTTTGTCATGGAATCCAGACCCTTAGTCAAATTTTTACGCATAAATCCAGATTTTAAATCAATTATGTAAAGTTTTTACGCATAACTTGAGATTTTCCATAAAAATCTGGACACACCCCACTTTCCAAACCCAAAACCCAAAATCCAAAAGCATGCATCAATATCAAAGTTCAACAATCCTCTTCATTTCGTTAATTTTCCTTTTTTCTTTTTCAGGATGCCAAAAGGACCATAAACGTCTAAATGCATCAAAACAAGAAAAGGACATAGCAAAAGAATGGATAGATGATTTAGTAATTACCCGTGAGGAACTAGATTTGTCTGGTAAAGTTCAATACGTTCTGGAATACTCATACACTGCAGAAGATTATGTAGAGCGATTTATTCCTATTCCTGAAACAAAATATCATAAGGTTGATGCTGATAACCATTTCAAAAAAATTCGGGATATAGAAGTACGGAATATTGAGCTTCTTTCTTTTGATAAATTGGGAAGGTTGGTAAAAAGAATTGATGCTCATGAAAATATTCCAATTTTTGAAGACGAGCGTAAATATTTTTCAGGGATCATTAGAAATTTCATCTTCGATGCTCATGGAAAACTTTTGGAAATGAATACTCAGACTCTAGAAGAACGTTTTATTCACAAAAAGCTCCTAGCCTATGATAATAAAGGAAGGCTAATCAAAGTAAAAGAGGTTAATTTCAATGACACAACAAACATATCATACACTGATTTATTTTATAAAAATGATACTGTTTTCATTGAGTACAAGCGATTGGAAAATAAAATAGTACAATATAGCGAAGAAAGCATATTCAACCAATATGGTGAAAAAATTAGCCTCAACCCTGACTCTGGTGAGAATAAGGAATATGATAAAAACGGTAACCTTGTAAAAGTCTTCTATCCCGGGGTAGAAGGGTTTTACTCTTCCTGGTGGATCCACTACGATTACAATCACAAAAACCAAAAAATTCGAAAAACCTCCTATGATACTCTTGGAAATCTTATCGAAATGAAAGTGTTTTATTATAATGACTTAGGTGAGATGGTGCAAACAGATATGATCGATCAAGATAGGTTTTCCATTAATCTGTATTCAGAAGGTGAATATAGCTATCCCTATGAAAAAGTCTTAGTTTCATTAATGGATTCAATTGACGGGTTCCATTTCAGATGGGAAAACAAGGACAAATTTGGAAACACCACAAAAAGTGTCTTTGTAAACAGAGATCAACACGGGAATCTAATAGAAGAAACTGTCTCATGGGATTACACATATGATAAAAAAGGAAATTGGATTTTTAATAAAATCTTTCATAATGATACTTTAGAAACAATTATCGAACGGCAAATCAAATACCTCTAATTTAAAACAAAAACTTGATTTTAATATTAAAAAACAATATTTTTGTTTTAAAAACTTGAAACAACCATATCTTAAAGGCAGGGGCGCACAGATCAATCCGCCCAACCGTTTCCACAACCTGGTCTATGATGAAGGGACCCAACACCTGCTTGCGGAAGACTCCAGCCAGGTGCCTACCAAATACATCGAAGTCTATCCCAAGACCATTATTAACAAGGTGGAAAGTCCTGACCTCCCTTTTAATTACTCTATGAATCCCTATCAGGGATGTGAACATGGTTGCGTGTATTGTTATGCTCGTAATACCCACCAGTTTTGGGGTTACAGTGCCGGATTGGAATTTGAACAGACCATTTTATATAAAAAGAATGCTCCCCAATTACTGGAAAAGAAATTGAAATCGCCCCGATGGAAAGCGGAACCGATTATGCTTTCCGGTAACACCGATTGTTACCAACCTGCCGAAAACAAGCTCCAAATAACCAGAGCACTTTTGAAAGTATTGCTGAAATATCGGCACCCGGTAGGCATCATTACCAAAAACAGTCTTATCCTGCGGGACCTGGATATTTTACAGGAGTTAAACAAATATGATCTGGTTAAAACGGTTATCACTGTCACGACACTTGATGACAAATTGAGACAATTCCTGGAACCACGCGCCTCCAGCATGGCCAGTAGGTTTAAAACCATCCAGGCACTGAGCAATGCCGACATTCCGGTGACTGCCATGATCTCCCCAATGATTCCAGGACTGAATGAACATGAACTCATTCCCCTGGCCAAAAAAGTCTCCACTGTAGGAGCTGATAATATTTTTTATTCATTGGTAAGACTCAACGGTGAGATCGGCCGGATTTTTGAAGACTGGTTGTCCAAAAACTATCCCGACCGGAAAGATAAGGTCCTCTCCAAGATCCGTTCCTGCCACAGCGGTGAACTGGGTGACAGTCGCTTTGGCAAACGTATGTCCGGCGAAGGCAATATTGCACAGATCATCAAGGATCAATACAAACTTGCTAAAAAGATCTATTTCAAGGATGCTATTTCCAGACCATACAACCTGGAACTACATGAGCAATTCAAGACCGGACAATTGAAGTTGTTTTGATCAAAGTATTTGGACAGAACTACTTTAAATTAAATGTTTTACTAAAACGAACGATAATGCTGTACCGCAGAGGGCCGCTAAGAAGCGCAGAGGGCCGCAGGTTTGTTTGCTTTTCTCCGCGAAACTCTGCGCTTCTCAGCGCAACTTTGCGGTACAACTCTCTGTGTCTCCATGCTTGAAAATAAGATTTTGATCAAAACTAATTTTGTTCACCTACTAATCTTCAACAAGCTACTGTCCCGCCATTTTCAGCACCTCATGAAATACCTGTTCCTTATGCTTAAGTACAAGATGGCAAAACCAAATGCCTTTTCCCGGCACATTCATACTCACCTCATAAGTTCCGGCACTTTGGTGTTTATCGACTACCAGTCCGGCAGGGCGTCCTAATACATCAGTAAGATAAATTTCCACCTCAAAAGGCTTATTTAATTCATAGCGTACACTCGTCTGTCCAACAAACGGATTTGGAGAATTTTGAAACACCTTGTAAGGTCTGTCAGTTTCGGGATCATTAATATCATTGATCCCACAATCCTGACCTGGGCAATAGGTTCTGGCAGCCAGGGTACAATCAAGGATAAACGGATTGGGTTTGCCATCCTGGCGGGAGGCAATTTTATAAGTCCTCTCCCACTCTTTCTCATCTACCGGGTCAAGCATGTGCCATTCACACAATGTACTCTGCTGGGCAGGAAAGAATGCATTATCTGCAGCATCTGCCTGATCTTTATACATGGTGTAAAAATAGAACATAGCACGAGCGATGTCCCCCTTATGAGATTCCCTGGGCTCAAACCCTCCAACACGATACTCACTATACAAGTCGATATTACTCCCGGGAACATTGCTGAGCAATTGGTCCAGATAATACCATTCCGTCGTCAGGTTGTCATCAATTTCTGCAAATGGCTCATTGCCACGGGCAGCATTTACATCAATACGGGTAGGAAAAAGGTGATGCATATCCGATTTAGCGTTACCATTTTCAGCACCTTTACTGGTAGGATAAGTGTGCTCAGTATTCACCCCGTTAGCTCCTCCGCCCATGTAAGCTGCAACTGTAGGGTCCTCATTGGGGTCCAGATAAATTGGGTATCCGGTGTAAACACAGGTCAGCGTATCGTTCACCGCATCAATCTTCGAGAACATGGTGTCCCTGGCCTGACTATAGTTTAATACGGTTGATGGCTTATAATTTTCCACAAGCAAGTCCAGCAATTCACTTCCGCTAAACACCGGAAAAACATCCTCATGCTGAGCCTGAAGCGCCATTCCTGTTGACAGAAAAATTAAAATCGATGTAATAAATAATTTGATTTGCATATTTTCAATTGGGTATATCTCTAAAAAATTTTTTTGAAAAATTGCCTCAACAAAATAGGTCTTGAATCTGCAATAATTCCATTGCGAACTTTGCGAAACCTTAGCGTCCATTGCGGTTAAAACTAGATACTTGCCGTTTTTTCAATAAGTTTGATGGCTGTTTTTATGTGATGCTTCAAGAAGTTCGATCTAAATATGTGGACAAAATTAGTTTTAATTAAACGATGCAATATTACAAATTTTATTAACCACAGGGAACACCGGGAAGGCACAGAGCCTGTCCCGCACCAAAGGTCGGGAGATCACAGATGGAACAAAGTGACATTCCGTACCTGAGGTCGGAAGCTCTAAATATAACCCCTTGAACTATTTGAACTCCCCCGACCTAACGGTTCGGGATGTCGCTGCGCTCCACTTGAACCATTTGAACAAGTTCTGTCCTTATACTCGTATCTACAAAGCAATTATCATCACAACCCCAAAATCCGCTTAACCACCGGCAGCACCACTGCCTCCCTTTCCTCATCAAACTCCACTTCCTCCACTGGGCCCGCAAAGATAGGAGAACCCTCCGGTTTTTGAGCCAGCTCCATCATTTTTTCCCGTTCCGACTCTGTAAATTCTGCAAAGGCACGTCTCAGGAGAGGCAATACTTCATTAAAATGATCAGGATGCAGGTTGGTGACCCAATTGTCGATTAACTTCCATAAGGCCGGATGATGCACCAGCAGCAGACCACTTCCATAAAGAAAACCTTCGATCCACCGGGCGATGGCCAACACAGAATTTCCTTTGGAAATCGCAAACTGCATAAGTTTACCGGTCGCTTCGGAAGATAAAATCGATTTGTCAAATAAAATCCTTGTACAAACTCCCTGTAGACGTTCTTCAGCCACATGAGAAGTTGCAATAGCAGTCAATGCTTTTTGCCATTGCCCGCTCAAATCTTCATTATCAAGACCGTTGATAGCTCTATGAGCAGCGATGAGTTTTTGGAATACTTCTTCGACCACATCTCCATCGATATTCACACACAAACCGGGTAAGCCAATGCATATCCTGGGCACAAGTTCATCGATCAGATCACTTACGGCCGGGATATTCGTTTGGCGTACATCACCGTATTGTACAATCCAGGCAAGAGGCGGCAGACTTTCCATAAGAGACAGTACCTGATGAGTCTGAGCGGCCACGGCCTGCATCTTTTGCAACAACTCATCCATGATGTCATTCAACCCGGCATTCAGTGCTTCCTTGACAAATTTGGTCAGTGTTGAAAGATGTTCTTCTTCCCGGGCGTTTTTTACCAGGTATTGCGCTGCAGCAGATTTAACCGTATTGCCCCACATAGCTGCTTCAATGATACGCAAGGCAAACCCGGGATCCCATTTAAGTTTCCAGTATTCCTTAAAACTTCCCAGATCATTGTCAGAAAATGTTTGTTGTCTTCCCCAGTTAATGTCCAGGATGTTCAATCGATGCAGGAGATGACTTTTCAACAGATCGGCTTCTTCCCTCAGGTCGATCCCCCCTCTTGGGTTGGTTTTGGTAGCTTTTAACCAAACTTCTTCCGGATTTTCCCAATACTTGGACAAACGAGCCGATTTAACAATGCTCATCAGGTCTTTTTGAAAAGGGATCATGGGGATATGTTCTGAAACCTTTCCCACCTTTTCACCAATGACCAGGGCTTTGCGGATGATATTCAATTGTAATGTTTCCCCCTGGCAAAAAACAGCAAGGGCTGCTTCTTCCATTTCCTCCATTGTAGGAAGTGGTTTTTCCCGCATAGCTGCCAGCGTATTGGCCAACCGAACTGCCTCCATCACATGAGCCGGCGAAGAATCAAAATCCTGTTTTCGGAACAATTGTGACACCCTGGCCATCCATTGGGTAACCACTTCGTCATGCTTCTCAAATAAAAGATCGTACCATGCAGGGGAAACAACGCCGGCACCATATCCGCTTTGATTAGCCAGCTGCTCATAACTCCAAGGAATCCAGCTGACACTCACTTTAGTCCTCTTAATGCCTTTGAGCAACGCATTATCGCTTCCAACCTTAAATTGATCCACATCCTGTAAAACAGGCATATGCCAGGCTCCGCAAACTACAGCAATCCTTTCGAAACCATTCTTCCTGGCCTGTCTGATCATCTTGCGCATGAAGGCTTCACGAAGTAAAGTTTGGGGAGATTCCTGTCTGCCCAGTTCTTTACGCAGGGTAGATATAAGTTCATTAACCGCCTCGAAAGTACCTTTAGCACCCTGATTGGTTTCAAAAACCGTATCCCACCAACGTTCACTGTCTTTATATCCGGCGATGGAAGCCACATACCCCAAAGGATCATTAATGATCGGTTTTTGGCTTTCATCCTGTAAAGCATCTGCCAGGCTTGTCTGCCTTATCTCGGCAGCTTCATCTTCCAATGTGAATTGCAAAGCCATCGGCAGGTCAATGAACCTGACTTCAATATCTTCTTTCAGGCCATAACGAATAGCTTGCCATTCCGGCGAATAATTTGCAAAAGGGAAATAAGAAGCCCTCCTCAGATCATCGGGTTTGTAAATCAGTAAAGCTACGGGTGGCTCCAGGTGATCATCTTCTGCATACATCAACGCCGATTGTGCATCCGACGGACCTTCGATGAGGATACAATCCGGCTGCATATCTTCCAATGCCCTGACCAGGCTCCTGGCGGATCCGGGACCATGGTGGCGTATGCCGAAGACTTTGAGCATGTTGCAGGTGGTTTAAATTGTTTGGACGATCTGGTAATCATGGAAAAATCTCGTACTTTTAACGAGCAACCAGTTTCTCAAAAGTCAAAAATAACCATTATGACCGGTAAGCGAACCATAACTCCTAACAATCTCACTTTCGATTGCTACACTGCAGGAGATGAAAAAGACCCATTGGTTTTACTCCTTCATGGTTTTCCGGAAACTGCGCATATGTGGCTTGCATTAATGGAAGAACTAAGTGATTCTGGATTTTACTGTGTT
>QQUB01000607.1 GCA_008501835.1 Bacteroidota bacterium | reverse complement strand
GATTGGGTTTCCACTTATACGACCATTGATACCATTCCTCCCGTCCTGGAAGGCATTCCTAATGATACCATCATTTCCTGTAACGCAGTCATCCCCGATCCGGTCCTAGTAACTGCCAGCGATAATTGCGCGGGTGTACTCGAGGTGGATTTTGAAGAAAACAGTACACAGCTGATGAATGGCATGTGTAACCAATACGAGTATTTCATTATTCGCACCTGGAGTGCAGTGGATTCCTGTGGCAATGTTACCGAGTTGCAACAGATCATTTCCGTGACGGATGATATGGCACCAACTTTCACCGTGCCTGCCAATATCACCCTTACGTGTAATGACGACCCCTTCGATATGAACATTACAGGAGATGTAACCGATGCCATGGATAATTGCTCACCGGTTGACTCGATTGAAGTGACTTTCATGGATGAAATTACCCCGGGAAGTTGTGATCACAACTTCACCATCACCAGGGTGTGGCGAGCAAGGGATATTTGTGGCAATGTAACCGGGAAGATTCAGACGATTACCGTCGCCGATGATGAGTCGCCTACTTTCACCGTGCCTGCAGATATTACGGTAGATTGTTCAGAAGCAAGTAACATGGGTATAACAGGAGTCCCTTCTGACCTTTCAGATAATTGTACTACCGATCTTATGGCTACTCACTCTGATGTAGTAGTGGCCGGAACCTGTCCGGACAGTTACACAATCAACCGGGCGTGGCGTGTTGAAGATGAATGTGGTAATTTCACAGAACTGGAGCAGGTAATCACCGTAACCGATAACCAGGCCCCCGTGTTTTCTACTTTACCACAAAGCATGACCGTTTTTTGCGCGGAAAACCAGGAGATTGACATCATGTATAACGACTGGTTGATTTCACTGGCAGGGGCTCAAGCAAGTGATAACTGTACAGAAGAAGAAAATATCAACTGGTTTATTTACAACTCTGGAACCATGGACCCGCCAACCTTGCCGGGCATTTCCTGCCCTTCCACGAGCGACACTATTCGTCGAAGTGACATCGACATTGTTATTGAGGACCAATGTGGCAATCAAACCATTCAAACGGTAACCTTTGCACTCATCGACAATATTGCTCCGCAGATAAGTGACTGTCCACAAGATATTACTATCCCGACTGACCCGGGAGATTGCAATGCAGCATTTGACCTGGTGGCACCGGTAATAGAAGAAAATTGTTCTTTTGGAACTGCTACCGAAAACCTGAGCAGCACCCTTCCTGTGACTACATCAGCTTTACCTGGCGACGAAGGAACGACACCGGTAGATCCAATTGTTTTTAATCTCGCAGTTACTCAACCTGCTCCAATCAACGTTCAGGGTTTTGCCAGTATCAGCATCACTTTGACTTCTGTTGACGGTGAGGAAGCCACGGAATTTTTTAATATTCTTGGTGAAGATGGCAGCATTTTGGGAACCACCAATCTTACGGATGTTCAGTGTGGCAATTCCGTGACCGGATTTACCATTCCGGGAGAACTCATCAACGAATGGGCTTCAGATGGCATTATCACCATCACTCTGGATCCAAATATTCCTGCAGATCTGGATGGCAAATTCGCCATCAACGCGATTTGTAATCCAGCAGGTTCAGCTGAGATCAATCTGTCATTCCAGGTGAATGATCTTATTGCTATTGATTTTCAATATAAAATCGATGACGGCCCTGCAGTTGTTGGAAGTCTTCCGGGACCATTCCCGGTTTCCTTATCCCAGGGAGAGCACCTAATCACTTACTATGCAACCGACTGTGCGGGAAATACAGACAGCTGCTCCTACATGGTCACCGTTGTCGACCAGGAAGTGCCTGTACTCAATTGCCCTGCAGACATTGTAGTCGAAGTGGCCGCAGATTCCTGCTCCAAGGTGGTAACACTGCCTCTGCCAATTGATGCAACTGACAATTGTGATGCTTACGACGATTACGATCGTGTATTGCCGACTGACACAGCTTCTGCACTGATTACTTTCAGTTATGACCCCAACCTGCTTGATTACATTGCAGATGAAAGAAATTTTGTTTTCGACAACGTAGCGGCCAATGCTTTTAACCCGGTAAACCTGACCATTGATTTCCTCGGCGATTTCAATACGAATGGTGCTTTCATGACCATTCTTGGAGATGATGGAAGTATTCTGGCAACGACATCAATCGGAGCATCAGATTGTTCCACTCCCGGACAATTAATGATATCCATTCCGGCAGCCACTTTCAACAGCTGGGCCGCCGATGGTATTGTAGAAATCATCGCATTGCCCAATGAAATAGATGTTCCTCCCGGGGTGGCTGGCGACGGTATCAACCCATGCGATGCAGGCGCCGTGAACAACACCGGTGATAATGATGGCATCAGTTATATTTTTGCTTCTTTGAGTTATGAAAGACTTTCTCTTTCCTACTTCATAGAAGGTGAAACCAATATTCCGCTGACCAACATGAGTGAACCTATGATCAATCCGGTCATAGAATTCGGAATCGGAACCAGTGATGTAACCTATATAATGTCCGATCCGGCAGGTAATGTGGACAGCTGCTCTTATTCCATAACTGTTGAGGATAATATTGACCCGGTTGCTGTTTGTGTTACTGCAACGACTCTGTTTATTGAACCTTCGGGGCTTCAGGTGGAAATTCTCGACGCTTCAGATCTCGATCTTGGAAGTACAGACAATTGTGGTATCGAACAAAGGTTGTTAAGTCCAAACACCTTCACATGTGCCGATATTGGAAACCTTTTACCGGCCACGCTTACGGTTATAGACTCTTCTGACAACAGCGCTACTTGTGAGACCCTTGTATCGATCGCTCCCGAAGGGCCAGCACCAACAGCTAATTCCGGACTGTGTGAAGGAGATACGCTTTTCCTCTTTGCTAATCCTCCTGTTGATAATGGCGGGGTGCTTTATACTTTCCAATGGTATTTTAATGACATTCTGTTTTCTGTAGTTGAAGACCCTGTTATTCCAAATATTGGTCTCGAGGATGAAGGTGCTTACCGTGTGGTCATTCGCGGGCTTACGGGTTGTGAAGCAGAAGGTGTTGTGGATGTTTCAGTACAACCACTACCGGAAACTCCGGGCATTGAAGCAGAAAGTACCATTTGTCTGGAAGAGGATCTTCTCCTGAGTACGCCGGATTATCCAGCCGGAAACAATGTCACCTTCTACTGGTACGAAGGAACGCCGCCAAACGGCACCCTTATCGGAACGACGATTGAACCAGAACTTACGCTTGCCGGGCCACACCCAGCAGGTACAAGAAACTTCTACCTGAGGGTTGAAGCTACGGGATGTGTTTCAGCCCCGTCAGCACCAGTCTCGGTTTTGGCAGTGCCTAAACCTATTGCCCTGGTCTCCTTCCCGGATACGACTGTTTGTGAAGGAGAAACGATAAACATCGGGACATTGGTAAGTGGCCCAGGATTAACATATAACTGGACCGGCCCAGACGCTTTTACTTCTTCTGCGCAATTCCCGGAGGTAGGACCACTTTCAACTATCAACGAAGGATACTATTACCTGGTGATCGATAGCAATGATGGCTGTCTTTCGGAACCTGACTCGGTGCGAATTATTGTAAAAGACAAACCTG
>QQUB01000392.1 GCA_008501835.1 Bacteroidota bacterium | reverse complement strand
AACAAGCATCCTGCTTCTCATTTATTAATACAAAAGGGTTTTCCTGGCCAAAAACCAGGAAGGGAAGCATTGTCCATAAAACGATCAATAATCTTTTCATTTCAGAAGTGAATTTTAGGATGGAGATTTCAACAAATATAACTGGAAACTCAAGTTATTTTAGTGACTTTTTGTGCAGGTTTAAATTTTTTTTGCCGAACGGTGCATTATCCTTCAGATACAGTCGTCTTTAATGGGAAATCTTATTACTAACCTGAAAATTTTAACGCTTATGAAGTACCTGACTGTTATTGCATTGACAGCTTTTATCACCCTCGCAGCATTTATTACACCCGATCAAAAACGCGTGGCCCCTGAAATAGCCCAGAAAAACCCTGCCGGAGAGGTTATGAAATTGTCTGACCTGCAAGGAAATGTTGTGTTGGTTGATTTTTGGGCCTCCTGGTGCCGTCCGTGTCGTGTCAAACACCCTGAGCTGGTAAGTGTTTACAATGAATTTAAGGATGCAAAGTTCAAAAACGCCAAAGGATTTGACATTTATAGTGTGTCTCTGGACAAAAATCTGGAATCCTGGAAGAATGCCATTAAACAAGATAAACTCACATGGAAAAGCCATGTTTCGGATCTAAAAGGATGGCAAAATTCTGCCGCACAAACCTATGGTGTTCGCAGTATTCCTACCAATCTCCTTTTAAATGAAAAGGGAGAAATCGTTGCAACAAATCTTCACGGTGATCGTTTGAGAGAAGCATTGAAGAAAATGCAGTAATTTAGTACCAGTTAATTAGTACCAGTTAATTAGTACCAGTAAACAGTACCAGTTAGCAGTATTAGTTAGCAGGTGGCAGTTGAAAAAGAAATACTATTTTTCCAAAAAATAGTATTTCTTAAACTGCCATCCAGTAACCAGCAACTAGAAACCAGCAACCAGTAACCAGCAACCGGAATGTCCGTTACCAATTCGACAGCACACAAGACGACATCCTTTGCCGAACCTTTGAAACAGGTCATAGAGCAAGCCAAGTCAGGCAATGAACAAGCCATGCACCAGCTGTACAAACTGTACGGCAGGGCCATGCTCAATACTGCTTTTCGTATTCTCAATAATGCAGAGGATGCAGAAGATGTGCTTCAGGAATCTTTTATCAATATATTCACCAAATTAAACCAATACAACTACCAGTCCTCCTTCGGAGCCTGGGTAAAAAGGATCGTTGTTAACCGCAGTATTGACGAATTGAAGAAAAAGCGCCGAAAATCCTTATTAAATGATGAAAATGGAGTCCCGGTAACTGAAATCGAAACTTTTAACAGTAATGGGGAAGTAGACCAAAAGGTTCAGCTGGATCTATTGTACAAGGCACTTCATGCCTTGCCGGACGGTTACCGGACGGTTTTTTCTCTTTATATGCTCGAAGGTTACGACCATCATGAAATATCGGAGATCCTGGATATCGGGGTCTCTACTTCAATTTCTCAGTTATCCCGTGCAAAACAAAAGCTCAGATCATTAACCGTAAAATTTCAGCATCATGGATAATATGGAGCAAATATTCAAATCCAGTAAAAATGCTTTTGATCGATTGGAACCCGGCATTGAATCTTGGGACAGGATCAGAGATGCTGTGATTCAGGACAAGCCATCAAAGGTTTTCTCCATCTACAGATCTTCCTGGTTTAGGGTAGCAGCTGCTGTTTTGCTGATTGCCGGAGCCGTTTCGGTTTGGTTTGCTATCGAAGCCAATAATCATACCAAATTTCAAAATATTGCCCTTGAATCGCCGGAAGGAAGAATAGTCCCTTTGGATCCGACTCAGAATAAATATACCCTCGTTCAGTTCTGGGCCGCCGGTAATGCAATTTGCACCGAACAGAATTGTTATTATTATCTTCCAGCCTACGAAAAATATAAGGACCACGGTTTTGAGATTTATGCCATCTCACTGGATGAAAACCTGAATGAATGGGTAGCAGGTATCGAAGAAAATGACCTGCCCTGGATCCATGTCTCCGACCTGAAAGGCTGGGAATCGCCGGTCTGCATTGAATGTAACATCACCAAAGTTCCATCCAATTTCCTGCTCAATCACAAAGGAAAGATCATCGCCAGGGATCTTGAAGCTGAGGAGCTGGACATTACCCTTGAGAAATTATTAGCTTCAAGTAATTAACTTAGGTTGCGAGCCTGCCTCCTGAGGATTCAGGCAGGCTTGAAACCTGTAACCTGCAACTTGAATTATTTTATTCATTTTGGATTACAGAAGAGTTGAAAAAGGTGACAGAAAACATGTTTCTGGTGTTGAATTGATGTTACTAATTTTTGAAAATCTAATTAATAATTTTTAGATTTGTTCTAATCCTTTCAAATACTTTAACAATTAGGGCAAGTACTCACTTTCCAAACGTTAAGCATATCGGATGTCCCACTTTAAGATATTGTCTTGCCTAAATATTGAATCAACCCAGTGAATTTTTTATTGATGACATGAAACAAGTTTTGTTTCCTTTCTCTTTTGGTGTATACACTGGTTGAAAACTCCCTTTCAAATTTCGATTCACAAAGTCAACTTTTCGGTTTGACCTGCTCAGGGTTTGTCTATTTGGATAACCTTAAACAGTTCAATCAATTCTGGTCCCCCCTTCGGACACGGACATACTATGTCGATAATAAAATTATTAAACAAAATATCGGGACAATGAAAGATGGAAATGCTTTACAATTCAAGAAATTCATTTTTGTTTTTGTAATGTTTTTCATCGTTTTTAAGCTAAACTCCTTTCCTGGATTGGATTTTTCCAACGAGGAAATAGTTGAATTTAAGGCGAATGATTCACATGACCTCTCAGAAACAAATTTACCCTTAGTTCAGGAAGCCTTCTGGGCAGCATACCCTGTTAACGAAGGCACAACAGGCACCTCCGATTATGGAACTGCACAACAGGTAGCTACCTGTGATATTCCGGAGAAGAGTTCGGCATGTACACCACCTGGTAGTTACAATGTCGATCTCAATATTTCTTCTGACCTCATTTGGTCGGAGAATCATGCTTCTTTGGGAGATCCACAGGATTTCACCCAGCGGGTTAGGATCACCGGATCGGGTGCTGTGATCGTACCTGATGATTTGAACCTTATCTTCAAAAGCAGTAATGCTGTGCTCGTGATAGATGGACCCGACCTTATAGTCAATGGAGGTAATTTTCAGATGGATGAATCAGGTTCCCGCTTCATTATGAATGGAGGGGCCTTACGCATTTTCGGACAGTTTCAGCAAAAAGAAAATACAGTCCAATGTATTACCGGAACTTTAATTGAGTGTGGGGAAGAGGATGCCAATGAAGGGTTCACTATGGGCCAATTCAATGATACCGGTAACATTTCCTCTTCCTCCAACTGGCAAAATGACGGAGGATATCGCTGGCTGGAAGATTGTTGCATCAACGTAACCCATGATTTCCAGTTGCAAAGCTCCGGTTCAGGAACCGGAACCAATGGGGTGGATGTAATCATCAATTGTTGTTTTGAGATTGGCGATCGTGGCGCTAACAATGCTACTGGCACGCCCGTCAGTTCAAAGGATGGAGATGATTTCGGAAACTGGCAAAATAACAATCG
>QQUB01000938.1 GCA_008501835.1 Bacteroidota bacterium | reverse complement strand
TTGGAGGACTGGGAAGCAGTTTCAAGATTAATAAGATCGCCTATCACCCTACGATTCCGAATCTGGTATTTATTGGAACGAACAGAGGCCTTTACCGGTCGACGGATAATTTAGCCTCCTGGGCGCACTTTGCAACGGTCATTTCAGGAGATACTTATTATGCCGATGTTAATGATATTGATTTCCATCCGACCAATCCAAATATTATTTATGTGCTGGATAATACTTCTGGAAATTCACATCGTGATAATGTTTTAATTTCAACAGATGCGGGGATGAATTGGTCGGTGTCAGGCACAGCTACTGGTAATGCGGGGACCACTGCTTACGTTGCTGTGACACCTGATTGTCCCGGTTGTATCTTTTTTGCCAGTAGCCAGGGTGTTTGGAAATCCGTGAACGAAGGGGCAACTTTTACTTTCCTGAGTAATCCCGATGAGTCTTGTCATGCCGGTTTTGCTGTAAATGACCAGGACGCGAATAATATCCTCTACGGATATGTCGATACCGAGATAAGTACCGATGGTGGTATGACCTTTAATCAGGTTACCTGGTGGTCATTGGGTAATTCCAATCACGGGTCCGGTACCTTTCAGGAAAACTTTGAAAATTCAACCGCTTACGTTCATGCGGATTTGCGAGATGCTGAATGTGTGAATGGTGTGTTTTATACAGCCACGGACGGTTATCTGTGTAAGAGTACGGATAATGGTCAAACCTGGGAATATTTGAGTGAAGGAACGGCTATTCGTGAGAATTATAAATTGGGTGTCAGTCAGTCAAACCATTACCGTACCATTTGTGGTTCACAGGACAATGGTACCAGTATCAAAAAGCAAAATGGCTGGGTAGAGTTTTATGGCGCGGATGGTATGGAGGCGTTCATTCACCCGCTTAATGATGACTGGATGGTTGGTAGCGTTCAGTATGGATCACGAAGAAGAACCAAAGATGGTGGTGAATCACAGGATGGAATATCCCCTTCAGGACAGTCTGGCTCAGGAAATGGATATTGGGAGGCACCGATTTTGTTTGATCCAAACGATCAGATGAGAATTTATAACTTCAGCAAGAGTGTCTATGTTAGTGATGATTTTGGATCATCCTGGACGGCACTCGGGGCACCGGTTACTTTCACCGATCCTATCCAGCATGCAGCTATTGCAGAAAATAATTCTTCGATCATTATCATCTCCAAGGGGGATAAAATTGAAAAATCCACAGATGGGGGTGCTACTTTTGTTGATATAAAAAACAATTTGCCGGGAGATGCCATCCGGGATATAGCATTTGATCCACAGAATGATAATACCATTTTTGTTGTTTATGCAACTTATCAAAATAATGGCAACAAAGTTTATATGTCTACCGATGGCGGAAGCAGCTGGACAAATATTACCTTTAATTTAGGCAATATGCCCGTCCATACCCTCGTGGTAGATCATTCTGCTGATGCCAATATTTATATCGGAACGGAAGTTGGGGTATTTACAAAAACCATGGCAGCAACAAGCTGGACCCTTTACAATCCTGATCTGCCGACTACCACGACAGAAGAACTGGAAATCGTATTCGGTTCCAATACATTACGCGCCGCCACCTGGGGAAGAGGGCTTTGGGAATACACCCTTATTGGAAGAACAGATTATCCGGCCATTTTAAAAACCGTTATTTCTAACCCACCTACTGATGCAGCACCTAAGGAAACAATACCTCAATACGTAACTTCTGAGATCCATTATGATAATGCATTGACTAACGTTTATTTGGAATGGTCAGCTAATACCCCAACGTTTGGAAACGTGATCTCCATGTCAAATACAGGAGGTGAAACCTGGGTTTCTGATCAACCAATTCCTGATTTTCCAGCAGGTACAAAAATGTACTTTAAAGTATTTGCTGTAGGAAGTTCCGGAGATGTATCGGAAACCTACAAATTCATGTATGAGGTCAGGCCATTTGAATATTGTGATGCCATCGGTAATAATAATGGCGGTAATAATGAATTACATATCACCAATGTGACCATTGCCAATGTGAATAATTCTACCTCAGACAATGCTTATTATACCTTGTTTAACGATGTGGTTAATTTGGAACTTGGGCAGACTTATAGTGTATCTGTATCAGGTGCCCCTGGGTGGGCAGATAATGATTATGCTGCATGGATTGATTATAATGGCGATGCTGTTTTTGACCAAAGCGAAAGTTTAGGTCTGGTGGAACAAAACAATTCTACTGCTACTGCAATGTTCACAGTTCCCGCCTCGGCTGTAACGACCAAACAGTTGCGGCTAAGGGTAAGACTCTCTTATTGGGGTAATGACCCTTCCCCTTGTGGAAATACCTTTGGGGAAGTGGAAGATTATCCTGTTCAGGTGGCTGATCCGTGCAGCGTCAATATCGGCATTGATGATATCACTATGAATGAAGGAACGGGTGGAGGAACCACCTCCTTCACTTTCACTGTTTCCCTTGATGATGACTGTGCCAATCCGGTAACCGTGAATTATAATATAACTAACGGTACCACTTCAAATGATGACTTTGTCAGTCTGCCAACCGGGACTTTGACCTTTAATGGTGCAGAAACTTCCCATACCATCACTGTACAGGTAAATGAAGATTGCCTTGAAGAAGGCGATGAAACGTTTCAGGTAAATCTGACAGGCGCTTCCTCAGGTATGATAACCGATAACCAGGGACTTGGAACCATTACCAATGATGATACAGCCCCTACCATTGCTTGTCCGAATTCCCTTATGCCTGCTGTCATTTCCCTGGAAGCAAATTGTAGCGGGACAGTTCCGGATTATACGGGCCAGGTGACAGCGACCTTTGACCCTGCTTGTGCTTCAGTGGTACAGAATCCTGTTGCAGGTACTACGGTAAATACCCCAGGGCCCTTAACCATTACCTTCACAATTGATGATGGGGTAAATCCTGCAGTTTCCTGTAATGCAACTGTAACTGTTGCAGATACGGAGGCACCGCAGATCAGTTGCCCGTCATTGCCGGATGTAGATGGATGTTTGGCTGTTGTGCCGGACCTCACGGGAGCCATTTTAGCCAATAGCAGTACTGGTTTTTCCGGAACACAGGGGTTAAATGGTTGGAGTTACGGAATGAATTTTGCCAACGATCCCGGTGCGGGATTTACCAACTTACCT
The DNA here is from genome assembly GCA_008501835.1 of Bacteroidota bacterium. Taxonomy (GTDB): domain Bacteria; phylum Bacteroidota; class Bacteroidia; order Chitinophagales; family Saprospiraceae; genus BCD1. Next base: position 446 of record QQUB01000938.1, on the reverse strand, counting down.
AACTGGACTGGTTTTGTCTGGAATAACCCTGGTACCATCCTGGACTTTCCGCAGCTGGATGCTAATGGAGGTCATCCTCAACTGGAAAATCTAAGGTGGGCTGTTCGCCGATGGACGAGTAATTACAGCGGAGAAATAAATATCAGTGGGTCATTTTATGACAGGGACCTGAATTGCGGTGATGGAGCACATGTTAGAATTTTTAAAAATGGAGTACAGATTTGGGAGTATCTTAATATTTCTGGCAATTCAACCAATTACAGTACCAATGTCGATGTTTCAAATGGTGATTTAATTGATTTTGCCATAGATCCAATATTCGATGGAGGTTGTGATGATACTCATTTTACAGCTGAGATTAAGTCAGCCTATGAGGCTGTTGCATCAGATAATTGCGGGGTGGTCAATATTACTCAAAGCCCTGCTGCTGGTTCTGTTTTGGCTCC